>NZ_JBHNPP010000007.1:0-240356 GCF_042436695.1 Flavobacterium sp. HJSW_4 | reverse complement strand
GACTGCGACTGCGACTGCGACTGCGACTGCGACTGCGACTGCGACTGCGACTGCGACTGCGACTGCGACTGCGACTGAAAACTTATTGTGGCAAAACAGGCGGTCTCATTCTATAAGCTCCCGTTGATAAACTCATAATAAAATCTTCTAAAGCGATTAGTTCTGATTGGCTTAAATCTAATTTTTTTATCAGTTTTGATGTTGTTGGAAACAAAGTATCGTTTAATTGACTTTCTTTTCGTTTTGGTTGAGGCATTCCTGCATTGTAAATATTTAAAACGCCTCGCAAATTTGGAAATAAACCATTGTGCATGTAAGGTGCATTTTGAGAAACGCCTCGTAAAGATTGCGTTTTAAATTCACCAACATTTTCTGCTTTTCCAGTAACATTATATCTTCCTAAATCTTCATATTGTCTTCCGTAATAGGTCAAACCTACATTATGAAATTTATTATCGGCGAAATTTGCGGTGTTATGACAATTGATGCAACGGGCTTTAGTTCGGAATAAATGCAATCCTTGAACTTGTCTGTTGGTTAATTGTGTAGAATCTCCTTCAATGAATCTATCAAATTTACTTTTTGGAGTAATTAATGTTCTTTCGAAAGTTGCGATGGCTTTTAAAATTTCTTCCTGAGTTAATTTTTCTTTTCCGAAAGCCTTTTTAAAATACGGTTTGTACCCTTTTATTTTATTCAACCGTTTTGTTGCCAAGTCAATATGAAAGTTCATTTCTTTAGCATCTTTGATTGGAAAACTGGCTTGATCTTCTAAAGTTTCAGCTCTTCCATCCCAAAAGAAAACTTTAGAATACGCAATGTTCATTAAACTTGGAGCATTTCGGTTTCCTTGTTGTCTTCCTTCTCCATAGGAAACTCTTCGTGCATCGCCCCAGTTCAATTCGGGATCATGGCAATTGGCACAGGAAATTTGTCCAGATTTGGATAATCTAGGATCAAAAAAGAGTACTTTACCCAATTCAGCCTTTTCTTCGCTATACGGATTGTTTTCGGGAAATTCAGGTTTGCCTAAAACTCCGATGTCTTCAAAACCTTGACTATAAACTATAGAGTCTACTTCAGGCTTTGGCCATTTTTGATAATCGCCGCTACTGTATAATCTTTTTAATTCAGAAATAGACAGATTTGGTTCAATCTTAGAATAAGAAAGTATGATTAGTGAAAATGCCATTACTCCAATGGCAATTAACTTCGTTTTCATTTTTAATAATTTAATTGTACACCCATTTGAACCCAATAGGTGGTATTCGTGTTAATGCTGATTGGATAATCAGTTTGTTTTTTAAGTGCGATTTTCTCTTTTAAGTTGGTAAAGAAAACCACTGTTTTATTGTTTTTGACTGGATAACTGTATTCTAAACGCAAAGCTGGCGCAAAATAATTGGTTGTACTTACAGCATAATCATAGATAATAACTTCATTTAAGAAAGAAGCATTTGTTCCGCCAGATGTATCGTAATATTCTAATTTTGACGAAAGTGGGAAATACATATTAAAACTAATGGTTGAATTCAGTTTGCTTTTGCTAAAAGAAAAATCTTTGCTTGCGTAAATTCCAGTATTTAGTGAATTTATTTCAATGTCATTTGTTGCCATAATATCACTGTATTGATTTTGCTGATAAAGAATATCAAATCCTAATAAATAATCAATATTTGAATCTGTTTTTTGTGAAACAGAATTTAACCAATTAATAGAATTCAGATTGTTTTTGTAATTATAACCATTGTTTTTTACATCATAATTTTTTCCATTGTTTGTGTTAAATTTTAATGTTGATTTGATTTCCTTATTATTCCATCTATGGAAAATAAATATTTCAGCATGATTTACATTAGTTTCAAATTTTAATCGTTCACGGTTTTCAGTTGAAAAAACACTGGTATAAAAAACATTTTCTGATTTAGAATTATAGTATAAAGCTGTTAATGAGGTGTTTTGACTGTTGAAGTTATAACCTAATCCTAGTTTATTTTGATTTTCGTTATAAAGAAATCGTGAGCCGCCATAGTAATCTGATTTGAAATAATTTAGAATTCTTCCGTAGCCTGAATTAAATCTCAAATAAGTTTCAGGATTAGCTTCTACATTTGCATGGTCATCTTTATACAAGTATGAAAAATCTTTATCAGACCTTGAATATTCGGCTAAAGCAAAAGCTTTATTATTTTCTTTAAAAAGATATCCAAGCTGTAATTCTCCTCCAATTTTTCTTGAAATAATTTCTGGTCTTGGATCAAGATTTCGACTATATTTTGATGCATTGTAATTGAGTTTTGCTGCAATTGCTATTTTTTTGGTAATATCTTTTGAAATACCTCCGCTTATTTTATATTCTTGATTGGTCCAATTTGCTTTTCTTGGAACAAAAAAATAGTGAGGAGCAATAACTTCTTGTTCTTCAGATCTATCATCAGAGAGCACCCATCCTAAATCTTTTTCATCTATTTTTTTTAGAGATAAATTGCCAAACAATTTCCATTTAGATTTTGATGTGTAATATCCTTGGGCTAAAAATTGATATGTATTGATTTCATTTGCTATTTGTTTTCTGGCAAACTCATTTTTTTGAAACTCATAAGATACTTCGGTAAACGTAAAATCTTTTATGTATCGATTGGTGTAATTAATAGGATATTTGAAAACTTGATTTTTAACCTGCGAATCAATAATATGATTCGAAATCATAATACTGTCTTGCGCTTTCGCTGAAAAAGAAAAGAAAATAAACAAAAAGAGTAATGCCTGAAAATACCAGGCATTACTTTTTGTATGCAAAAGTGTGTTTTTGTAGATTTTCATTAATGAAAATTTAGTTGAATCCTCTTGGGTTTGCAGTTATTTCCACAAAATCATTAGTAGAATTGTTTGTGTCTTGAAGAATAATTCTTCCGCCAATTGTAGTTTTAGTTTTTCTAATTACTGATTTAGAAGAATAAGGACCACTTGTTAAATAAGTATTTCCTCCATCTATTTCTGCAGGTAATTTTTTAGGAACAAAACCGGAACCTAAATCTTTTGTCATTTCAACACCATCAATTAATACAGAATGTGGAATTTGTAAATATAAATTCTTGTCTCCTTTTGGATTTTTATAACTTTTTAAAGTAGCTAGAGTAGCGGCGTTCATATTGAAAATGGCAATTGCTTGTCTTCCATTTGGATCAAGAATCATATCATTATTTCCGTTACCCCAATAAGCAATCTCTAAATCTGGTACAGCTGGATTTTGAATGTCAAATTGATAAAGATCGCCTAAGTACGTTCCTAAGAATGATTCAAAGTCAGAACCGCTTAAATCTACTGTTAATTCTGGATTTAGAATGCTTACCGTTTTTCCTAAATTATCTGAATAATTTGCTTGATGGTTAATTGCATTTTGAGCAATTACTATACTTTTTCCTGGTTGTACGGGATGTTCTGTACCATTTCCAGGAATTCTAAAAATATTTGAAGCATATACATAATCTGTATTAGCAGCATCGCCCAATGTCATGTCTGCAGATTTACTCCAATCAAATTGACCTGTAGATAACGTATAAGAATATACAGTTGTAACATTTGTGCCGTATAATTGCGCAATCAATAACCCGTCAGCATATTGAACTTCATTTGAGTTATTATAGATTTCGATAAATTGGTCTCTGAAAATAGCGCCTTTTTTTGTATCAGAACCTCCATAATATATTTGCTTAATCACGAATTCTCCAACCCTTGAAGTCTTCATTATAATTTCTTTTGATACTGTTTCAGAATTTACAGCTAAGCTGGTTTCCGTTCCATTGAAATTGATTTCATCTTCGGTTGGAGTATAGCCAAAAGTTTCAGTGAATTCTGCAGACAGCATTACTTTTGTAGCAGAAACAGAATAAATTCCAGGTAAAATTTGATTGAAAGATGCAATACCATTTTCATCTGTTTGAGCAGTATATTTATTTCCAGTTTCATTATTTACAATAACAACTGTTGAATTTTTTGTTGCCAGATTATTGAATGTTTCATCATACTTAAGCGAAATAGATAAGTTTACTGGTCGTAATGCTTCATCGTCGTTGTTGCTGCAGGACTGAATTAATAATCCTAAAAGGAATGTTATAGAAAGTAGGAATGTTTTTTTCATAGTAATATATATTTAGTTTAAAATTTGTAGTCGAGTCTTGTTCCGAAAGAAAGTGTTGCAATGTTTGATAATGTTTTATTACCAGAATTGTCAATGTAAAATGGTTTAAGATTTAAGAAGTTTGTCGCATAAAGTGAGACACTAAAACCATTTAAAAAATCTTTTGAAACTCTTAAATGAAAATTATGCAGCATGTTTTTTAACTTACTTTCGGTTTGAGTAGATTCTTTTATGAGATGCCCATATTTTAATGTGTTTGTTTGGTCTTCAACGGGAATTTCGTGATAAACCAAATCGGCATCTAAGTAACCATTTGGATAATTGCTTGTTGGTGTTCTGGAATTGCGAAGCAATATGTGCTCGCTTCGCATAGATACAAGTAGACCGATAGATGGAATATGATAATTGAAATTGAAACTTGTCGTAAAATTGTCTGTTAAACTATTTCTAGGATTGAATACTCCATATCTTTCAACCGATAAAAGATTTGTTGATGCATAATATTCCTTAACATTCGAAAAATCTTTTGTATAAGTATAAGAGGCATTCATACTGATATCAAGATTCAGAGATTCTATTTTTTTGAAATTAATCATCGTTTCTAAACCTTTATCTTCTGAAGTATTACTGTTCGTCAAACTATTATTGAAATAGTAAAAATTTTCAGTTCCAACAATTTGATAGGTTGGAATTTCTGTTCCAGACACCATAATTTCTGCTTTTGGAATTACTCTGAAAACAGGAATTTTTTGGCTAGAAAATCCATTGTATAGTTTGTTATAATATCCAGTGAAATTAGCTGTAGCAAAAGGTAGTTTTACATCTAGACCAATTTCAGTTCGATATGATTTACTAGGTTTCAAGTTTAAATTATCTCCAGGTGCAATTATGGTCTGAATCCATGCTTTTTGATAAACACCAGGATAAGTATAAATACCACTGCCGACTAATTTATCGAAATACCGTTCTCCAGTATACATCTGATTTAACGAAGGAGCTTTAGATGACATTCCTAATCCTGCTCTTAACCTAAAAGTTTCATTAAGTGTATAAGAGGAATTGATACGCGGCTGTAATGACAAATTCCCTAACTGATTGTCAAATCTTACTCCTAAATCAATATTCAGGAGTTGATCATTATCAAATTTTTTAAATATTTTGTCTTCAATGTATGTTGATAACTGATATTCTGTTTTTGCATTATTAAAACTATAATCTCTATAGCCAATAGTACTATTTCCTTCGTTCGTTAGCGTGTAGAAATTCAGTAATCCAGATGTTGCGTTTTTTCTGCCTTCACCTTTATTGGTACTTGTTCGGCTTGAAACTCCAAAAACTAAACTATGAACCCAATTATTTCTGTTTGTTAGTGTTTTAGTAGCTTCCAATGTTATAAATGTAGAAATAGGAATTCCTTCTACTGTACTTATACTAGTATATTGGGAAGGCACAATTACGGCTTCATGAATTCCTTCTTCAGATGTATTAGTTGCAGCAGAAGCCGATGTATTCATCCATTTATCTCTTCTGGAAAACTGTTTGTCATAACTAAAGCTTGCATTTACATTAATGCCTTCTACCCATAATTTTTTTGGTTTCCACATAAAATTATTAGAGACAGAAAATCCTTTTTTTTCATTTTTTACAACTTGAGCACTGATATCGTCTGGATCACTTTTTGAATCATCCAAATTCATCCTAAAAGAAGTACTTACAGTATTTTTTATCGATGCATCATTATTCTTATATTGCCATGATATGTTTCCGTTGATTCTTTCATAGTTTAAGATATTGTCGCGCGGATCGGCCTTAGAATCCAAATAGTTGATAGCAAAATTCATCGAATTGTTTGTATCGAATTTGACGCCTTTAGTTAAATTCAGCTCAGATGTTGCATCTCGTATTGATGCTGATACACGATATGGAGTATTTCCTACTTTAGTAGTAATTAATACAAGTCCTGAGGTTAAATCACCATATTTAGCCGAAGGAATTCCTTGTATAACTTTTATTTCTTCTATGTTATTAGTTGATATTTCTCTTAAATCGACTCCTGCATTTGCATTCGTAAAAGTATTTTGTCCAATCCCAAAAGTATTTCCAAGGCCTGAATTCGGATTAAAAGCTTGCATATTTTCATTGTTAGAAATAGGAATGTCATTCATTACAAATGAGGTTCCAAAAGCCTTAGATGAATAGTTAACAGATGTTGTAGTAGCAGTACGAAATACAATGTTTTTGAATTCATTTAGATTGAAACTTGTTGTGGTTTGGCCAGGAAGCTGTTGTAAAACATCATCCAAAGAAAAGGCCTGAACATTATTTATAGCATTCGTTCCCAATGTTAATTCAGAATATTTGCGGTCTTTATTGGCTGTAACCATCACTTCTTTAAGATGAAGTGTATTATCTTCTAAATAAACCGTTATGGTATTTTGATTGTTTTTTAAAACTTGATTGATGTCTTTTTTTCCAAGAATAGAAAAATTTAGCTCAATGTCTTGAAGATAGGGAATAGAGATGCTAAAATTTCCGTCTTTATCAGAAATGGTCCAGTTTTCTGTTTTCGTATCACGAACAAAAACTCCGGGTAGCACGCCAGATGTTTCTTTAGATAAAATTTTACCTGAAACTACTTTTTGAGAAAAAATTATTTGAGAAAATAAGAAAAGAATAATAATAAAGCGCATTTGTTTTTAATTAGAACAAATAAAAATAATTATGCAAATCTATCGATTATTCTTTGTGAAGCAATGAAAAACAAGGACGTTTGTAAATTATGAGTATATGTTTTTTTATAAAAAAACACTAAAATGAAATTTCAAAATAGAGTTATTGTGCTGATAAACAGTAAAATATGTTATTTGGTTTTTTATAAGAGCGCAACAGCAATTTTTTTATTGAGATGTATGTATGATGTACTACTAAACAAGTCGTTTCTTGTTAATTGGAGTATGATTTTTTAAGTTAGCTTTAATTTTTTAGAATTTTTCCAATAAAAAAAGCCAAGACTGAAATCCAGCTTGGCTCTTTTTTTATTCGGTACAAAAGGAAAAATCTTTCCTCTTGCTTCTATTTTTCTAAAGGATTAATCCAAAGATTCAGTTAGTTTTTTGAAAACCGTTTTGGCATCTTTTCCGTCATATAAAACAGCATAAACGGCATCGATAATTGGCGTTTTGGCACCGTAACCTTGATTTAATTTATAAGCACTTTTTGTTGCATAATAACCTTCAGCAACCATGCTCATCTCCATCATGGCACTTTTTACGGTATAACCTTTTCCAATCATATTTCCGAACATTCTATTTCTAGAAAAAACAGAATACCCTGTAACCAATAAATCGCCCAAATAAGCTGAATCATTAATGTTACGTTTCATTTTATGTACTTTTCTAATGAATTTCTTCATTTCACGAATCGCATTACTCATCAAAACCGATTGGAAGTTGTCGCCGTAACCTAAACCGTGTGCAATTCCGGCAGCAATAGAGTAAATGTTTTTCAGCATCGCAGCATATTCAGTTCCGATAATATCGTCTGAAATTTTGGCTTTGATGTAATTTCCAGAAAGTGATTTTGCTACAATTTTAGCTTTATCAGGATCGCCACAAGCAATTGTCAAGTAAGAAAGTCTTTCTAAAGCTACTTCTTCTGCGTGACAAGGCCCTGTAATAACTCCAATGTTGTAATATGGAATGTCGTATTGAATATGGAAATGTTCGCCAACAATTAAACTCGTTTCAGGAACAATCCCTTTAATAGCAGAAAAAATGATTTTATCTGATAAAGAAACCGTCATGTTTTTTAACTCGGCATCTAAGAAAGCAGATGGAATAGCAAAAATGATATAATCTGCATATTCTATTGCTTCATTTATATTGTTGGTTAATTTCAGTTTTTTGGTATCAAATTCAACAGAACTCAAGTAGTTCGGATTGTGTTTGAATTTCTCAATATGCTCGATAGCAGCATCATTGCGCATATACCACGAAATTTCAGAAAGATTTACACATAACATTTTTGCAATTGCCGTTGCCCAGCTTCCTCCACCAATCACTGCAAATTTTAAATTTTCGCTCATTATTTTAATAATTTAAAACAAAAGTACTTAATAAAATAGTTATAATACAAAATCTAATTTAAGAAATTTATGAATGATAACATGAGCATTTTGTTTAAAGGTTAAAGATCATGACGATTTCTAGCTTTATTTATTTAAAATATTTCAGATGAATTAAAAAATCTTATTTTTGAAGAAATTTCTTTCAAATGATGCGTTTTGTTTTAACAACTATTTTATTGTTTTCTGTAACTCATTCTTTTTCACAAATTATGGAGCCACTTTATTATGATGAAAAGTGGAAAACCACCAACAAAGAAAATGCTTCTTATTATCGAATTATGCCGTCAAAAAAGTTAGGCGATCTCGTTTTATTGGAAGATTTTTATAGCAATAAAAAACCGCAATTTCAAGGATATACTTTTCAGAATAACGAAGGAAATTATGCTGGCGATATTGTATGGTATGATACAAACGGATTCGATCAGTCTTTTTATCAATTTTACAATCATACTACTAATCCGGTTTTAATTTATTATTATCCGAACGGAGAGAAGAGAAAAACCGTTGCTTATAAAAACGGCAAAAAAGAGGGAGAAACGATTCTTTTTCATGAAGACGGAACAATTTTGATGAAAGGAAAATATGCAAAAGGAAGACCAGAAGAAGGGGATTTTGAAGAAGTATACCGATGGGATAATTATCACACCAACCAATCAGATAATGAAATCATTGAAGATAACGAAGCTGTAACAGCTGCTCCTGTAATGATTGAAGATTATGCTATTGCAGGGAATTCTAAAACGGAAAAAAAACTGCCAAAGAAAATAGTGAAGAAAAAAATATTCTGGAGCAACTCGAAACAACTTGCTCAGGAAATTTGGTACAACGCTGAATACAATAATTTCCGTCCTATTCGACAAATTAATTACGATCGATCCGGAAAAGTGTTGCAAACTTTAAAAGATCTTGATTTAGAAGATTACGGTCAGGATATTGTCAATGGAATAACATACACGTATTATCTTCAGAATAATTTTGCCATAGCTATAAAATCAAAAACCAATTATAAAAATGGAATGAAATCTGGAGAGGAAATTCAATATTATCCTAATGGAAATGTTTTAAAAAAGGTGCAATATTCTGACGGAGAAATAAAAGGTGATGAAATTGAATACAATTTTGACGGAACGATAAAAGCGAAACGAACTTATAAAAACGGAAAGCCTTTTGAGGGTAATTTTGACGATAATTTTGCAAGAGATTTAATTATTAATGAAAATTATAAAAATGGATTAAAAGAGGGCGAAGCTATTTTAAGAGATGAATCGGGAAATATCATTGCAAAAGGAATTTATAAAGAAAATAAACCATTTAACGGAATATTTGCTGTCAAAAATGAAAATGAAGAAAACGAATTAATCAATGTTACTAGCTACAAGAAAAACGGTGTACAGAAAATCTTTAATTACTATCTGGACGATCCTGTAAGAACTTACACTATGGTAAATGACATTAAAAATGGCGAAACTGTTTTTTATGATAATCGAGAAGTGACTGGAAAACTGGAATACAAGAATGATTTACCGTATGAAGGAAATTTAGTTGAAGCTAAAATGAGCACAATCTATAAAAAAGGAGCCATAGCAGAAGAGATTTATTATAGAAGTGAATATGATAAAAAAGAGGAAGACAATGTTCTGAAAACAATATATTTTGAAAACGAAAAAAGAATAAAAATTGTTAATCAATCTTTTTTAATTGCTTCAGACAAACAGAATTCTTATACAGGAATTTATAAAAACGACAAACCGTTTTCAGGCTATTTTGCAACAGATTTCAACGAATTTAATCATGTTGATTATTATGAAAACGGAATGATCAAATATCAGTATTCGAATAATTATTTGGAAAATCTCGAAAAATATGAATATCCAAATTATGATATTAAATCGACTTATAAAGACGGAAAAATAGTTGATGGTCCTGAATACATAAAATTGAAGAAACAGTTTATTACCAAAAATTGGAAAAACGGTGTTCTAAAAAGTTTTGATTTTGATGTTTTTGCGATGCATTATTTTAATAGATATCATTTTGAATTAAAAGGTAATGCTATTGAATTGGAAGAATTTAGCAAAAAAATAAAAGGAAAAATTGTTTTAGAAAAAGCAAACAATAAAAACATAGGCAAATTTAGTGTTGAAGGAAAACTACTTATCACGAGTTCATCTGTTGAAGTTAATGAAACAATTCCGTCAGAATCTGGAAGTGTTTTGTATTACCAAACAGCAACTGCAATCGAAGCCAAGTTGTTTAAGTCAACAGAAGGAAATGATAGAGAAAGAAGGGATGTTGAAATTTTTAGCACTGTCTTTAGTTCGTATTTAGATCACAATAAACCCATTGAAGAAAATTTTAATCTGATTGCAACAAAAATCTCTTCAGAAAAAGATGTTGAACTGTTGTTCGGAAATGAACTCAAAGGAAATCTGATTGCAGGTTTAAGAATTAATGAAAACAAAAAACCAGAAATTGGAACGGCGATTCTGAAAAATAAAACTAATTCTTATGACTTAAAACTGTTCTACAAGGGAAAGCTTATGGAAGAAAAAAAGAATGTGGATTTGAAAAATTTGAAAACAGAAATAGAAAATTTAAATGAAATGTTGAATGTAAAAATGAATGAAAGCTATAAATAAAAAGCAGTTTTACGATTTCAATTTAAATCCTAAAAAAATATTTTTATTTACCACACAATAAAAAACAAAACTGTACGTTGTAAATCTTTATAAATTAGAATTTTAATGAATTTAGAAAAAATTGAGTTAGTTAGTTTTGTTTTAGTATTTTGAAAAGGCGTTCCTAAACTTGTTAAGAACGCCTTTTTTATTTTTAGTTTTCAGTCGCGGTCGCAGTTTTCAATAATTGCAAAACTGTAAACTGGCACTGAATACTGCCACTGAGCACTGAGACTAGTAAGAAAGTTCAACAATAGATTTTACTTTATCTAAAGTTACCAATTGTTTTTCCCCTAAACCATTCCATCCTCTTTCTTCAAAACGTTTTACGATAAAATCGGCTGTTTTAGAATAATCTTCTGTGTATTGAGAAAGTTTAGTATCCATTCCCATTGTATGGAAAAACTCTACAGTTTTGTTGATTGCTTCTTTTGCCACTTCTTCATCAGAACCTGTTAAGTTGAAGATTCTTCTTCCGTATTGTGCTAGTTTTCCTTTTTTAGTTTCAAACATTACATGGTACAAACTTGGTCCGATAATCGCCAAAGTTCTAGCGTGGTCAATTTCGTAAAGTGCTGTCAATTCGTGACCAATCATGTGCGTTGCCCAGTCGCTTGGAACACCTTTTTGAATTAATCCGTTTAAAGCCATTGTACAGCTCCACATAAAATTAGAAGCCAAAGTGTAATCGGTTGGATTTGCTACGATTCCAGGACCAACTTCAATTAAAGTTTGAAGAACACCTTCTGCAATTCTATCCTGAAGAAATGCATCAGTTGGATACGTTAAATATTGTTCCATAACGTGTGTGTACGCATCTACAACACCATTTTCGATTTGTCTTTTTGGTAAAGACGAAATTACTGTAGGATCGCAGATTGAAAATTGAGGAAATAAAGCGCTCCCACCAGAAGATAATTTCTCTTGAGTCGCTTCAATTGTTACCACATATCCAGAATTCATTTCACTTCCCGTTGCTGGAAGCGTTAAAACAGTTCCGAATGGCATTGCATTTTCTTTAATTAAAATTCTTTTTTGAAGAATATCTAATGGATTTCCATCAAAATTAACGGCTGCTGAAATAAATTTCACACCATCAATTACAGATCCACCACCAACAGCCAAAATAAAATCGATTTTTTCTGCTTTAATCACATCAACCGCTTTCATTAAAGTTTCAAATCTTGGATTTGGTTCAATTCCACCAAATTCTACAATTTCAAAACCTTTTAAGTTATTGATTACTTGATCGTAAATTCCGTTTTTAAAAATACTTCCACCACCGTAAGCCAAAAGCACTTTTGCGCTTTTTGGAACTAAAGTTGAAAGTTTCTCAATTTGTCCTTTTCCGAAAACTAAGTTTGTCGGATTGTATAATTCAAAGTTTAGCATTTTTTTTAAGGTTATAAGATGCTAAGTTGCTGAGGTTCTAAGTTTTTTTGAATTGAACTATTTCTTCAGCAAATTATCATCAATGTTTATTTAATTTTTTTAGTTTCTAAGATTCTGAGTTTCTAAATAAAAAACTTAGAATCTTAGAAACTCAGGATCTTAGTATCTTTTTACTTCAACTCTTGCAATAATTTTCCAGCTACCAATTTAGACGAAGCTGGGTTTTGACCTGTAATTAAAAGTCCATCTGCTACTGCGTAAGGTTGCCAATTTGGTCCTTTAGAAAAAATTCCTCCGTTTGAAGATAAAGCATCTTCCAATAAAAACGGAACCACTTTTGTTAATCCAACAGCTTCTTCTTCCTCATTTGTAAAACCAGTTATTTTTTTGCCTTTTACTAAATATTCTCCATTTACTTTTACGTTTTTCAAAACTGCAGGAGCGTGACAAACAAAAGCAACTGGTTTGTTATGTGTGTAGAAAGATTCAATTAAAGCGATCGAACTTCTGTTTTCAACCAAATCCCAAAGCGGACCGTGACCTCCTGGATAAAATACAGCGTCGTAATCTTTTTGATTAACGGTTGAAAGTTTTAAAGTGTTTTTTAATTTTTCTTGTAAAACTTTATCAGCGTCAAAACGTTTTGTGTCTTCAGTTGCCGAAGCTGGATCGGCACTTTTTGGATCAATTGGCGGTTGTCCTCCAAGCGGAGATGCAATCGTAATTTCAACACCTTGATCTAATAATTCGTAGTAAGGTGCAGCAAATTCTTCTGACCAAAATCCTGTTTTTTCTCCTGTATTACCCAGTTTGTCATTGCTGGTTACAACAAATAATACCTTTTTCATATTCTTTTTGTTTGATTTTTGAGCTTCAGCAGAAATGCTTACAGCTGTAAATGCAGTTATTGCGAATAGTGCTATTTTCTTCATAATATTAAATTTTGAACAAATTTACGACTAATGTGATATCAGTAAAAATAAAATAAACTATGTTTGTTATAAATATATTTATATCATGGTAAATCTAGAATGGTACAGAACTTTTAAAGCAGTTTACAAAAACGGTAATTTTTCAGTGGCTGCGAAGGAATTATTTATGAGTCAGCCTGCGGTTAGTCAGCAGATTTCAATGCTTGAAGCACACGTGGGGAATAAATTATTCAATCGGAAATCTAAAGGGGTTGAACCGACCGAATACGCTAAGTTACTGAATAATTTGATAATAGATGCACTTGATAGGCTCGAAAGTGTCGAAACCAGTTTTAGAGCAAAGGCCGAAGATGCGAATCGCTTAATTTCTGTCGGAATCTCGAAACATCTTTTTGAGTGCGTTGGAAATCTCTTAATTTCAAAATTTGATTTAATCGATTTTACTTTCGCAGAAAACGATGAACTATTTGCTTTGGTCGATGCCAAAAAGTTAGATTTTGCCATTACCACAAAAAGGTATGATACTTTTGATACCACTTACGAAATTGTTGGGAAAATTAAATTGATACTAGTAGCTCCAACTTCTTTGGATATAAGCGAATTTCGCCAAAAGTTAAAAGCAGATAATTTTACTGAAATCGAACAATGGCTAAATGCACAAAAATGGTATAGTCATGATGCAAGAATTCCGCATATAAAATTGTTTTGGTTGCATGCTTTCAATAAAAAAAGACCATCCATGGTTCCTAATTATATTATTCCTTCGGAATCTGAAATGCTTCGTCTTTTGGGCAAAAATGAAGGAGTTGCTGCGACATGGAATTGCAATGCGAGAGATTTTATTAAAAAAAATAAATTGCAGTTATTATGGAATAGCTTCCATGTGCCTGAAGAATTTGTGTATTTGTTGGCTCCTAAAAACAATAATTTGAAATCATTTTTTGATATTATTGAAAAAGAATTAAAGTTGTTTTTTGGAAATAGATTATAATCCTACATTAAACGCGTGTTAAATAATAAGAATATTCGTCGTGTTTTTTTGTCTTTGTTTTTTTAAGAGTTACTTTTGAGATGTATCACTAAATTTTCCAATTATGAAAAAGATTACCACAATTCTAATGTTTGCCATGATGTTTTTTGTAAGTGTCTCTTGCTCTAAAAATGATGCAGAAGATGTTTTAGATTGTATCGCAGAATCAGCTTATATTAGTATACATAACTCTACTGACACGACCAATCCAAAACTAATGAATTACTCCATTACCTATGATGGTACGGGAACTTTAAGTTCTGTAAAATGGACATTCGGTGACGGAACTACAGGGACAGGAGCTACGGTTACACATACTTATACAGCTGCAGGAACTTATGAAGCCGTAGCTGAAATAACAGTAAAAAAAGGTGGTTCTGAGTGTGGTTCTACTCGTAAGAGAACTGTTACGGTAAATTAGAATAATGTAGAACAAATTAAGAGCCAATTTTGCAATGCGAAATTGGCTCTTTTTTTATATCTAGAATATATGTAACGGATTATGATTGAGGTCATATTTGTTTGGTTTTTAACGGGGTAACTTTGATATATAAAATTTATAAAGATTTTGAGTTATGAAAAAGATTGCCACAATTTTGATATTAATTGTCATTGCTTTCACAAGCAATTCATGTAGTAAGGAATTAGAATCTATTGTTGATTGCACAGGAGAATCGGTTTTGGTTAAAATTGAACATAATGTAGATCCTGCCAATTCTAAGAAAATTAATTATTCATTTTCCTATGCCGGAAGAGGTACTATAGAAGCGCTCATTTGGACATTTGGCGACGGTGCACCTTCAGTGGCTGGTAACGAAGTATCTCATACTTATACAGTTTCGGGAAGTTATACGGTTAAAGTCCAAGCAAAAATTAAAAAAGATGGAACTCATTGCGAATTAACACCACAAAGAACAATTTCGGTAAACTAAAACAGAAAAAACACTTTTAACAAAGAGCCAATTTTATAATTTATTGCTTTAGTAATAGATTATAAAATTGGCTCTCATTCGTTATATTTGTTTGATATGATTTAGGAATATGGAAAAATTGCAAAATATTAGAATAGCGGTTGATGCAATTGTTTTTGGTTACAAAAGCAATGGTTTATATGTTTTATTAATTGAACAGAAGTTTGGTTCTGCAGAAAAATATTGGGCATTGCCTGGAGGTTTGGTGCAGAATGACGAATCTTTGAGCGATGCCGTTATTCGTGAATTACATGAAGAAACCAATGTGCAATTAACCTTTATGGAACAATTGTACACTTTTGGAGATGATATTTACAGAGATTCCAGAAATCGTGTTATTTCGGTTGCGTATTATGCTTTGGTCGATGCTTCAAACTTAGAAATCAAAGCTGATACAGATGCCGAAAGAGTGCAATGGTTTAAAATTGATGAAATTCCGCCTTTAGCATTCGATCATAATTTAATTTTAAAGAAAGGAATAGAAAGGCTAAAGGCCAAATTGACTTATGAACCAATTGGTTTCGATTTACTTCCCGAGGAATTTTTATTCTCAGACCTAGAAAACCTTTATTGTACTATTTTAGAAAAAGAAATCGATCGCAGAAACTTCAGAAAAAAAATATTGAGTTATGGTTTTTTAGAAGAAACCGATAATTTTTCTCCCATAAGAAGTGGAAGGCCAGCAAAATTATTTAAGTTCAATAAATTGAAATACAATGAATTAATAGATAAAGGCTTTCACTTCGAAATAAAGTTTGCGTAATTTTTACACAAAATAAATTGTTTATTCAAAATTAAATTCTACATTTGCGTATAATTAACGCAAACTAAAAAACTATGATACTAAATCTCGACCCAAAATTCGCTCCATTTCAAAATCAGGAAGAAATCAAATTTCAAAGTTTTACTTTCTCTGGAGGAGAACCACACATCAAAATCGCTCCAGATTTTGATCCAAATAGAAAAGTTACTATTACGCACCGATTAAATTCTTTCAACGATTTAGGTTTGTTGTGTGTTACAGTTGATGCATTAAGAAGAATGGATGTTAAAATCATCGATCTTTTCATTCCGTATTTTCCTGCTGCAAGACAAGATCGTGTTATGATTCCTGGCGAACCATTATCTGTAAAAGTGTATGCTGATATAATCAACGCAATGCAATTGAACAAAGTTTTTGTTTTTGATGCACATTCTGAAGTAACTCCAGCTTTGCTGAATAATAGTACTGTAATTCCGAACTATACTTTTATCAAAGAAGTTTTAAATCGAATCGGTGAAAACGTAAAACTGATTTCTCCAGACGGAGGTGCTTTGAAAAAAATCTACAAAGTATCTGAGTTTTTAGGTGGTGTTGAGGTTGTAGAATGCAGTAAAAGCCGTGATGTAAAAACGGGTAAATTATCTGGTTTTAAAGTTTACAATGATGATTTGCAAGGAATGGATTGTTTAATTGTAGATGATATCTGCGACGGCGGAGGAACTTTCGTTGGATTGGCTGAAGAACTAAAAAAGAAAAACGCTGGAAAATTATACTTAGCAGTAAGCCACGGAATTTTCAATAAAGGTTTTGAAGTTTTAGATTGTTTTGATGGTATTTTCACAACCAACTCTTTTAAAGATTTTGAAGGAGAAAGTGTTCAAGTGATTGGATTAGATCAATTGATATGAAAGTCATTTATCCCGTAAACGAAATTGAGAAAAAAGGAATTAAAATCTTTCTTGCTGGAACAATCGAAATGGGAAATTCTGCAGATTGGCAGCAAAAAGTAGTCACCGATTTTCAGGATTTTTACAAAGAAAAAGAAGTCGTAATTTTTAATCCAAGACGATTTGACTGGGATTCGAGCTGGGAACAGTCAATAGAAAATAAACAATTTAGCGATCAAGTAAACTGGGAGTTAAACGCTTTAGAAGCATCAGATTTCATTATTATGTTTTTTGATAAAAATTCTAAATCTCCGATTTCAATGCTCGAATTGGGATTGTTTGCAGATTCAAAAAAAATGCTAGTATGTTGTGAAGAAGGTTTTTGGAGAAAAGGAAATATTGACATTGTTTGTAAACGAAAAGAAATTCCAACTTTCGAAAATTTAGAAGACTTGACTAAAGCATTAAAGAATTTAATCAATTTATAAATCCAAAAAATGATACTAGAAGCAGCAATAGGCGATGCCTACGGAGCAGGATTTGAATTTCAAGAGTTAGATTATATTATTAAAAACAATCATTTAACTCAATATCATAAGCATGGAATGTATACAGAAATATATAAAAGATATACTGACGATACACAAATGGCAATTGCGATAACAGAACTTTTGTTAGAAGATGACAATTGGAATGAAGTAAAAGTAGCCGATAAGTTTGTTGAGGTTTTTCATAGAGATAAAAGAAGAGGCTATTCAGATAGAGTTTATAATGCATTAGATGCGAGTAAAAACGGAAGTGATTTTCTAAAAAACATCGATAACAGAAGCAGCGGAAATGGTTCCGCAATGCGAGCTTACTCAATCGGATTGCTAAAAGATATTCCTCAAATACTTGATTTTTGTGAGATTCAGGCCAAAACATCTCACAACACAGAAGAAGGAATTAGCTGTGCTAAAAGAATAGCTTTAGCGGTTCATTATTACAAATATAAATTAGGAGATAAAAGTTCTTTGATCGATTTTGTAAACGATACTTTAAAAGAAAAGGAAATATACAAAGTAACATCTCCAATTGATATGCACGGTTATTTTACAACCCAAGCCGTTATTAAAATGGTTTCTGAAGCAGATTCTATGCAAGATTGCCTAAAAACTGGAATCGATTATGGAGGAGATACCGATACTGTTGCAGCTTTGAGTATGGCGATTTTGAGTCAAAAAGAGAATTGCGATAAAACACTTCCGAAGTTTTTGTATGATGAATTAGAAAACGGTACATACGGAAAAGATTTTCTAATCAATTTAGATCTAAAATTAAAAGAAAAGTTTCATTAAAAAATGTTTCAAGTTTCAAGTTGTTTTGTAAGCCTTAAAAAAGAAAATCTATTAACCGTTTCAAGTTTAAAATTCCAAGTTTCAAGTTCAGCACAACTTGAAACTTGAAACAAGAAAAACCTGAAACAAAAACAACCAATAAAAATTATGAGCGACGATTTAAAACCAAGATTTATTGAGTCTTTAAAAAGAAACAATGATCAAATTAGAGAAGACAGAGCCAAAGTAATTGGTGAAGATTCTGAATTAATTTACAGAAGAAGAGTCGAAGACATCGAATTAAAAATCAAAAGGCTCGAAAGAGAACAAGAAGGATTAATTGATATTAGTCCGCTGGATAAAAACAGTTTGACATTTGCCGATTTTCAGCCAGAAGCCTTTGTTCAGAAAGACATGGAACTTTCGTTGACAATCAGAAATTTAAACATCCAGTTTGAAGTTACAAAAAAGAGATTTGAATATTTATTTGGTAAAAAATATTAATCATGGGAGGTACAAGATATGATTTCGGAGCTCGCGAAAGCAGAGCAAAAAAAGTAGGTTACGCTAGTAAATCTGCTGCAGAGATATTTACACAGAATGCATTACATATGGCTCATGAATCTATGAATCCGAATGGAGTGATTTTTAGAGAAGCGAGAGATTCAGATGTTCATCCAAACACCGTTCCTATCATTTTAGGATTGGACGTTACAGGAAGTATGGGACATATTCCACACGAATTGATAAAAGACGGACTTCCAAAATTAATGGGTGGAATTATTCAAGGCGGCGTTCCAGATCCAGCACTTTTATTCTTAGGAATTGGAGATCATGAATGCGATAGATTTCCGCTTCAAGTTGGACAGTTTGAATCTGGTGACGAAGAATTGGATATGTGGTTAACAAGAACCTACATTGAAGGCGGAGGCGGAGGAAACGCCGGAGAAAGTTATCTTTTAGCTTGGTATTTTGCAGCATTTCACACAAAAACCGATGCATTCGAAAAAAGAGGACAAAAAGGATTGCTGTTTACAGTTGGTGATGAACCAGGTTTGAAAACACTTCCAGCTTCAGCAATTAAAGAAATTATGGGACAGGGGCAACAGACTTATACGCATCTTGAATTATTAGCGGAAGCGCAAAAAAAGTACGATGTATATCACATTAGTGTGTTGCATTCAGGACAAGCGATCAATGCTGATGTAGAATGGAAAGAATTGCTTGGACAAAATTGTTTGTCTATCGAAGATCACAGAGAAATTCCAAACGTAATTAAAAAGATCATCTGCGATAAACATAAAAGTTCTGGTTTAGGAACAATACCAGTTTCTGGTGCAAGTGATAACAGTTTAGACAATATCGAAATGCTTTAAAATTTTAAACACATAGAAACATAGATTTCTCTTTTTAATATGAAAGAATAAAGAAAGAAACTAGTTTCTAACACATAGTAACTATGTGAATTGAAATAAGTGAAACGCCTTTTTCAAGATTCCAATAAGCTATGATTCTATGTGTTAAAAATAATATCAAACAAAAATGAAAACAGCGAAAATAGTTATAGGTTTAGGATTTGGTGATGAAGGGAAAGGCATAACAACAGATTTTCTGGCAAAACAAAACCCTGAATCTATAGTTATTCGCTTTTCGGGAGGACAACAGGCCGCCCATACTGTCATGATTGGTGATAGAAAACACGTGCATTCTAGTTTTGCAAGTGGAGCACTTCGCGGTCTTCCGTCTTATTACAGCGAGCACTGTACGATTCATCCGCTTTTTCTGTATAACGAAAGAGAAGAATTAAAAGAAAAAAATGCTAATCTGGATTTGTACATTCATCCTTTAGCAAAAGTCACAACTCCTTTTGATGTCTGGCACAACAGAGGAAATGTGCGAAATATTGCAAACGGAACCTGCGGAAAAGGCATCGGTTCAACCATGAAAAGAAATGAAGGTCCGTATAAATTGTTTGCCATCGATTTGATTGCGCCTCGCGAAATGCTTTTAGAAAAACTAAACCAAATCGCGTATTACTATGGTTTTTTAAACGAAAGCGGAATCGACGAAGAAGTAGAAAAATATCTAGAAGCAATCGATAAAATAAAATGGAATATTGTCGATTATACATTCCTTTCAAAATATGAAAATCTGATTTTTGAAGGCAGTCAGGGAATTCTACTCGACATGGATCACGGCGTTTTTCCGAATGTAACGTATGCCAATACGACTTCAAAAAATGCAATTGAAATTTGTAATAAACTAAAGATTGAAGATGTAGCCGTTTATTACGTAACCCGAAGTTATTCAACCCGCCACGGACACGGCTGGATGGCTAACGAAGGAGAAATTAAATTAAAAAATAACGAAGAAGAAACTTGTGTTTTTAACGAATATCAAAAACATTTACGTTTTGGAACTCTGAATTACGAACTTCTTAATTACGCTCTAAAACTTGATGCAGCTTACAGCCCAATGGCAAAACGAAATTTGGTTGTAACTTGTATGGATCAGCTGGAGCAGGATTATGAGTTGGAAAGTCTCACAACAGAATTCAATGAAATCTACGGATCATTTTCACCCGATTCAAAAGATTTCAAAAACATAACTTCTTTGTTTCAATAAAATAGCAAAAATGAAATATAATATAAATACCATAGCTCCAGAAAGTAAGTTTATATTTTTCTGGGGACACCAACCGAGTAAAGACGGAAAAATTCTAAAAACCTGTTTCAGCCAATGGTGGTTAAGTTCTTTTAAAGTAGATAAAGTAACTTACAAAACCGCAGAACACTGGATGATGGCGAAGAAAGCAGAATTATTCAACGATCAGGAAATTTTAGAAAAAATCCTTGAAGCTGATTCTCCTGCAGAAGCCAAAAAACTTGGGAGAGAAGTCAAAAATTATGTAGATACGGTTTGGTTAGAAAACCGATATGAAATCGTAAAGCAAGGAAACTTTCACAAATTCAGCCAAAATGCTGATTTGAAAACGTTCTTATTAAACACAAAAGAACGAGTTATTGTTGAAGCAAGTCCAGTCGATCCAATTTGGGGAATCGGAATGGCAGAAGATCATAAAGATATTCTAAAGCCAGAAGCTTGGAAAGGATTGAATCTTTTAGGTTTTGCTTTGATGGAAGTTAGGGATGAATTGAGGTAAAATGATTATGAAAACAACAAGATTATATCGCCCAGTTGGATTAAAAGAAATGGAATTAATCGCAACGTCTGGATACAATGCTTTTCCACCAAGATTAGAATGGCAACCTATTTTTTATCCAGTAACGAATCAGCAATATGCAGATCAAATTGCTTTTGAATGGAATACTGTTGATGAATTTTCAGGATTTATTGGAATTGTAACTGCTTTTGAAGTGAAAACAGATTTTTTGGAAAAATACGAAATTCAAAATGTTGGAGATAAAAACCATAATGAACTTTGGATTCCTTCAGAAGATTTGTCTGATTTTAATTCTAATATAGTCAACGAGATTGAGATTATAAATGTTCATTTTACAGACCATTCTTTGAAAAGTGAAAACAAAGAACTTAATGACAAATTAGATAGTTTTAGAAAATGATTTTAGAATTATTAAAAGCAGATATAACAGAAGTTCAAGTTGATGCAATAGTCAATGCTGCGAATACTTCTTTGCTTGGAGGCGGTGGAGTTGATGGAGCAATTCATCGTAAAGGAGGAAAAGCAATTTTAGATGAATGCATTCAAATTCGAAATAAGCAAGGAGGATGCAAAACAGGTGAAGCTGTAATTACAACAGCAGGAAATCTTCCTTCAAAATATGTTATTCACACTGTTGGACCGGTTTGGAATGGCGACAAAGAAGAAAAATCAAAATTGCTGGCAGATTGTTACAAGAACAGTTTGAATCTTGCTGTGGAAAACGGAATTAAGTCGATTGCTTTTCCAAATATTAGTACTGGGATTTATCATTTTCCGAAAGATAAAGCGGCTGAAATCGCGGTAAAAGCGGTAAAAGATTTTGGAAGAATTTCGGAAATAGAAAAAGTACTATTTGTCTGTTTTGATGATGAAAATTATCAGATTTATAAAAGTACTTTGTAATTATTACTTATGAAAATTTCATCGCTAGATGAACAAAAAAATATAGAAAAAGATGAATGAAAAAATAGCAAAAAGCGTCAGCAAATTTTTAAGTCTGGTGCTTAGACATTCGCCTGAAACTATCGGATTAAAATTAGACGAAAATGGATGGGCCGATGTAGAGGAATTAATTATAAAATGTAATAAAAAAGGACAACGTCTAGACGCAGAACTTTTAGATTACGTTGTAGAAAATAACGATAAAAAGCGTTTTGCTTACAATGACGATAAAACCAAAATCCGTGCAAGTCAGGGGCATTCGATTTCGGTTGAATTAAATCTGGCAGAAACAGAACCTTTGGAATATTTATACCATGGAACGGTTGGGAAATTCATGGAGAACATTCGTAAAGAAGGTTTGAAAAAAATGAGTCGCCAGCATGTGCATTTAAGTAAAGACAAAGAAACGGCGACAAAAGTAGGAAGTAGAAGAGGAGTGCCACAGATTTTAACCGTCAGAAGCGGAGCCATGCACAGAGACGGATTTAAATTTTATTTATCCGAAAACAATGTGTGGTTGACAGATGAGGTTCCTGCGAAATACATTGAATTTTAAAAATGGAAAGAACACTAGTTTTTGGAGATATTCATGGAGGATTAAAAGCCTTGATTCAATTATTGGATCGAATTACGATATCTGAAAAAGACCGACTAATTTTCTTAGGCGATTATGTGGACGGTTGGAGCGAATCGAAACAGGTAATTGATTTTCTTATTGATTTATCTCAAAAACACGAATGCATATTTATAAAAGGAAATCACGATGGCTGGTGTCAAGAATGGTTAGAAAAAGATATCATAAATGACATTTGGTTTCTTCACGGAGGAAAATCGACTATAGAAAGTTATCAGAATATTGATCTTTCGGAAAGGCAGAAACATCTGGAATTCTTTAGTCAAATGAAAGATTATTTCGTCGACGAAAATAACAATCTTTTCATTCACGCTGGGTTCTCATCGATGCATGGACCAGAAAAAGAACATTACCAAACCAATTTTTCTTGGGACAGAACGTTATGGGAAATGGCATTAACAATGGACAAGCGAATTAAAAAAGATTCGCTTTTATATCCGAAAAGATTACTGCTTTATAATGAAATTTATATCGGACATACGCCAACGCTTCATTACGATGTAGAAATTCCAATGCAAGGTTGCAATGTTTGGAATGTTGATACGGGAGCAGGTTTTTATGGAAAATTAACTTGTATTGATGTTGAAACGAAAGAATTTTGGCAAAGCGATGTAGTACAAACGTTTTATCCAAACGAAAAAGGAAGAAATAAATAAAATGAAAAATATAATAGAATCTGGTTTATTTGGTTTGGCTGTCGGTGATGTTTTGGGAGTTCCGGTTGAATTTCAATCTAGAGCTTATTTAAAACAAAATCCAGTTACTGAAATGTTTGGTTTTGGAACACATCATCAACCAATTGGAACTTGGAGTGACGATAGTTCACTTGCTTTTTGTCTAGCTGAAAGTTTATGTTCGGGTTATGATTTAAATGATATCGCAAAGAATTTCGTAAAATGGTATAATGCACAATTGTGGACGCCGCACGGAAAAGTTTTTGATATCGGAATCGCAACTAGAAATGCAATTCTAAATATTGCAAAAGGGCATCAGCCAGATTTATGTGGAGGATTTTCTGAAGGCGATAACGGAAATGGTTCATTAATGCGTATTTTGCCGTTGGTTTTTTATCTTCAAAAAGAAAATAATATTGAAGTTATCTATCAAAAGGTAAAAGAAGTTTCATCAATAACACACGCACATTTCAGATCTGTTTTTGCTTGCTTTATTTACGTGATTTATTGTTTGGAAATTTTAAAAGATAAAGATAAATTCGAAGCTTATAAAAATATGCAATTTGTTCTTTCTGAATTTCTGAAAGATAAAAGTTTTAATTCCGCAGAAATAGGATTGTTTGATAGAATTTTGAAAAATGATATTTCAAAATACAATGAAAACGAAATTCATTCTTCGGGTTATGTGCTTCATAGTTTAGAAGCGAGCATTTGGTGTTTTCTGAATTCGGATTCTTACAAAGAAACTGTTTTAAAAGCAGTCAACTTAGGACAAGACACAGATACAACCGGTGCAATTGCAGGAGGATTGGCAGGAATCTATTATGGAATCGAGAATATTCCGCAAAAATGGATTGACAATTTAGCAAGAGTAAATGATATAAAAGATTTGACAGATCGATTGTCTATTAAATATAAATAAAAAATTATGAACCCACTACTATTAACTGACGGTTACAAAGTTGACCACAGAAGACAATACCCAGACGGAACGACAATTGTTTATTCTAACTGGACACCAAGAAAATCAAGAATTGAAACCGTTGATGAAGTGATCTTTTTCGGATTGCAGTATTTCATTAAAAAATATATCATTCACGACTTCGAAGAGGAATTTTTTAAAAAGCCAAAAGAAGAAGTGGTTAAAAAATATTCTCGAAGAATCAACAATTATTTAGGTGAAAACCTTGTTGGAATTAAACATATCGAAGATTTACACGATTTAGGATATATTCCGATGGTTTTTAAAGCTTTGCCAGAAGGCGCAAGCGTTCCGTTGAGAGTTCCAATGTTTACGATGTATAATACAATTCCAGAATTTTTCTGGTTGACGAATTATTTCGAAACGTTACTTTCTGCAGTAGTTTGGTTGCCTTGTAACTCGGCTACAATTGCAAAAGAGTATAGAAAAGTATTAGACAAATATGCAGCAGAAACTTCTTCTGTTCCAGAATTTGTAGATTGGCAGGCGCACGATTTCTCAATGAGAGGAATGGGCGGAATTGAAGCTGCTTTAACTTCTGCGGCGGGTCACTTGTTGAGTTTTACAGGTTCTGATACAATTCCAGCAATTGATTTCTTAGAAGAATATTACAATGCTAATTCAGATCAAGAATTGGTTGCAGGTTCAGTGGCAGCGACAGAACATTCTGTTATGTGTATGGGAACGACAGAAGGCGAGTACGAAACTTTCAAGAGATTAATTACAGAAGTTTATCCAAAAGGAATCGTTTCTATCGTTTCTGATACTTGGGATTTATGGAAAGTTTTAACGGATTATCTTCCAAGATTAAAAGAAGAAATCGTTTCTAGAGAAGGTAAAGTTGTAATTCGTCCTGATAGCGGTGATCCTGTAGATATTATCTGCGGAAATCCAAACGGAAAAACGGAACAAGAGAAAAAAGGAGTTATCGAATTGCTTTGGGATGTTTTTGGTGGAACTACAAATGCGAAAGGTTTCAAAGAATTGGTTCCGCAAATCGGAGCGATTTATGGAGACAGTATTACAGTAGCAAGAGCAACTCAAATCTGCGAAAGATTAAAAGAAAAAGGATTTGCTTCTACAAACGTTGTTTTAGGAATCGGATCTTTCACTTATCAATACAACACAAGAGACACTTTTGGTTTTGCAATGAAAGCAACTTACGGAGAAGTAAACGGAGAGGGAAGAGCAATCTTCAAAGATCCAATTACAGATGACGGAACTAAAAAATCGGCTAAAGGATTAATGAAAATCGATTTAATCGACGGGAAGTATCATTTAACTGATAATGTTTCTTGGGAAGAAGAAAAACAAGGCGAATTGAAGGAAGTTTTTAGAGATGGAAAACTTTTGGTTGATCAATCGCTAAGTGAAATCAGAACAAGAGTAAAAAGCGATGTAAGCATCGAAGCTTAATTATAGCAAAAAGCCTGAATTTAAAATTCAGGCTTTTTTTATGATTTGTTTTTGCGTTCTGTTTGTCATTCCGACGAAGGAGGAATCTTCGTAAGTAACTCCGCAACAAATGTCCAATCTTTGTAGAGCTTCTCGCGAAGATTCCTCGTTCCTCGGAATGACAAGATTGTGTAAACTGTGTGGAAAATTACTTCTTATAAAAATTATTATGATCAATATATTCCCAAACCTTCGGAGGAAGCAATGGCTGAATATTTTTCCCTTCTTTAATATTATTTCGAATAAAAGTCGAAGAGATTTCTACAATCGGCGCATCAATAACATGAATTTTTGAATGCGATTTTAATTCCACATTTTCAGGTTCGTCAGAAATTCTAGGATAAACATAAATATCATGATTTTCGAGAATCACTTCGTAGTTTTTCCATTTATGAAGCGTTTTCAGATTGTCTTCGCCCATAATTAATGAAAACTCATGATTTGGATATTTCTCTTGTAAATGTGCGAGCGTGATAACGGTATAACTCGGCTGAGGTAATTTAAACTCGATATCAG
Source organism: Flavobacterium sp. HJSW_4 (assembly GCF_042436695.1). Lineage (NCBI taxonomy): Bacteria > Pseudomonadati > Bacteroidota > Flavobacteriia > Flavobacteriales > Flavobacteriaceae > Flavobacterium > Flavobacterium sp. HJSW_4. The sequence goes on along the minus strand of NZ_JBHNPP010000007.1, from coordinate 213,733 downwards.
ACGGTTTTATTTTTGGATAATCTTCTGTTGCGAGAAAAACCATTTGCAAGCGCTGCTGATCGTCTAATAAAGTTGATTTTTTCTTTAACGGATTGTGAGGCGTAACCACCATCCAAATCTGATCTAAATCGGCATATTCTGCCATATGATTGGCAATGATTAAATGACCAACGTGAATTGGATTATAAGTTCCGAAATAAAGACCTATTTTCATTTTGTATAGTTTCGCAGAGAGTCGCTAAGATAGCACAAAGATTCGCAAAGTTTTATTCCAACTTCGCGAATCTTTGCGTTTTTTCTTTCTATATCTCTGTGGAATAAAAATTATTTACTAATGAAATCTTTCACTAATTGATGTGCTTCTTCTAGAGCAACTTCTAAATCATAGTTTTTGATAATCACATCGAACTGAGGTGCTGTCGCTAATTCTACAGAAGCTTTTGCGATACGCATATTGATTTTGTCTTCACTTTCTGTAGAACGTTGCTTTAATCGACGTTTTAATTCGTCAACACTTGGTGGTTTCACGAAAACCGCTAAAGTTTCTTCTGGAAATTTATGTTTGATACGAAGACCGCCAACTACGTCAATGTCAAAAATGACATTTTTTCCTAAAGCCCAGATTCTTTCAATCTCCGATTTTAAAGTTCCGTAGAAGTTATCGCGGTAAACTTCTTCCCATTCCAAGAAATCCTCTGCTTTAATGTGCTTTTTGAATTCTTCCAACGAAATGAAATAATAATCCTTTCCGTGAACTTCTTCACCACGTGGCGCACGCGATGCTGCCGAAATCGAAAATTCAAGATTTAAATCTTCCTGGCCTAATAAATGTTTTACGATAGTTGTTTTTCCCGATCCAGACGGTGCCGAAAAAACAATTAATTTTCCTTTGTTCATTGTGTATGCTTTAGGCTTTAAGCAATATGCTCTAAGCTTTAATTTTGTGTAGTATTTACAGAACGTTTAATACTTGTTCTTTAATCTTCTCCAATTCATCCTTCATCATTACAACCAATTTCTGCATTTGCGCATGATTTGATTTAGAACCCATTGTATTGATTTCACGTCCCATTTCTTGAGTGATAAAACCAAGTTTTCGTCCGTTAGCTTCATTTCCATTTAAAGTTTCTAAAAAGTAATCTAAATGGTTTCCTAAACGCACTTTTTCTTCTGTGATATCTAATTTTTCTAAATAATAGATTAATTCTTGTTCAAAACGATTTTCATCGACATTAACCTGTAATTCTGAAATTGCGGTTTGCAAACGATCTTTGATAGCTTGAATACGTTCTGGATCCAGTGCTAAAGTATCGTTCATGTACTGACGAATATTACCAATTCGTAAATTGAATTCTTTTTCAAGAGAAACACCTTCGTCTTTACGGAAATTCAAAATATTTTGAAGCGCTTCGTCAATGATAACCTGAATTTGATCCCAATCATCTTCATCAATTTCTTCACGTTCTGTTTTTAATGTGTCTGGCATACGAACTGCCATTTTCATTAATTCAGTTTCATCAGCATCAGGATTTACCTCTTTTAACTGTGCGATATAATATTTTACAACAGGTACGTTTACTTTAGTCGAAGTTTGTTCTGCAGTATTTTCGATGTAAATCGCAAAATCAATTTTTCCTCTTTCTAATTTAGTCGAAATCTGAGTTCGTAATCCAAGTTCCATTTCGCGATAAAGCGATGGCATTCTTACGTTCAAATCTAAACCTTTACTGTTTAGGGATTTTACTTCAACGGTAATTTTCTTTGTAGGCAATTGCAAAGAAGCTTTGCCAAACCCTGTCATAGATTGTATCATATAATTGAGTATAAAGGCGCAAAGATAATTAAAAGTTTGATGCCTTGTGTTGTAAATTGTGAATCAGTTTTGTAGATCAAAATTTGCGGTTATTCTTACGTTAAAGCATTTATAACTTCGGCTACATTTTTTTGGCTATTGCCGATGTAAATTTTTCCGTCAATGATAAAAACCGGACGACTTAAGAACGTATAATGCTCTAAAATGTATTTTTTGAAATCGGCCTCAGTCAAAGATTTGTCTTTTAACCCCATTGATTTGTACAATTGTGCTTTTTTGCTAAATAAAGCTTCATAACTTCCAGAAAGTTTATGCATTTCTTCCAATTGTTCTTCTGTAATTGGTTCTTGTCTAATGTCTTGAAAAACAAGATCGTTTTCAGGTAAACTTTTAATGATTTTACGACAAGTATCGCATGATGCTAAATAATATATTTTGTTCATTATTTTTTGAATTTGTTAGAATGCAAAGAAAATCCATTTGAAGCTTAAAAATGACTAATTTTAGAAAAAAAATAAAATTATGAGTTCAGTTTTTGATGTACAAAAAACAATCAGAGAAATTCTTTTGAAAATCTTAGATGGTCATTCGTTAGAACAATTAAACAAAATTCCAGATGGCTTCAATAATAATATTATTTGGAATATTGGGCATTGTATTTCTTCGCAACAAGTTTTGGTTTATAAATTATCGAGCCTTCCGACAATGGTTTCTGAAGATTTTATTGCTAAATATAGAAAAGGGACTAAACCTGAAGGTGATGTTTCTCAAGCTGAGGTCGATGAGATTAGAACGTTACTTTCTACAACACTAGAAAAAACAAAGAATGATTTTGAAAGCGGACTTTTTGTAGATTACAATGAATATACAACAAGTATGGGATTTACGCTTCGTCATGTTCAAGACGCATTAGATTTTAATAATTACCACGAAGGTCTCCATAGTGGAATTGCAATGTCGCTACGAAAATTGGTTTAGTTTTGTAAATTAATTCTTATTTTAGCAGTTGATTTTAATTATGAAATATGAATTCAATTTTTGAAATACAGTACACCATTAGACAAATTTTTGTTGATGTATTGGATAGTCATTCTTTGGAACAATTAAATAAAGTTCCAGATGGTTTTAATAATAATATTATTTGGAATGTCGCTCACTGTATTGCTGTTCAGCAAAGTGTAGTGTATAAATTGTCTGGACTTCCTTCCATTGTTTCTGATGATTTTATTTTGAAGTATAGACAAGGAACCAAGCCTGAAAATCCTGTTTCACAAAAGGAAGTCGATGAAATTAAAGAATTATTGTTGACTACTTTAGATCAAACGGTTAAAAATTATAATGAAAATAAGTTTGTGAATTACAGAGAATATAAAACAACTTTAGGCAGAGGTTATGTTTTAAAAGATATTGAAAACGCATTAGATTTTAATAATTATCATGAAGGCGTTCATTCAGGAATGGTAATGATTCTTAAAAAGTTTGTTTAAAAAAAATCCCGCTTCAAAAGCGGGATTTTTTTATTCGATTATGGTTTCGATGGTAACTTTCATTGCTCCGGCACCTTTATGTTTTGTGATGTCCATAAAAGCTCTTTTAGACAAATCGATTTCGCGGGTTTTTACAAAAGGACCGCGGTCAGTAATTTTTACTATAACGAATTTGCCATTGGCTTCGTTAGTTACTTTTACTCTAGTTCCAAAAGGAAGTTTTTTATGAGCAGCAGTGTATTTGCTATTATTGAATCTGCTTCCGTTAGCCGTCTTTCTTCCGTTAAATTTATCTGAATAATAAGAGGCGTGAGCATTTTTCTTGTATGGTCTAAGTTTTAAACCTTTGTCTGTAAAAACCGAATCCGGTAATGGGATAATAACTGGTTTTACATTTTTAACAGTATCTTGAATGATTTTAGGTTCTGTTGTAGGTTTGGTTTGGCTTATAACATACGTAAAGCCGCTAATTAGGGTTAAAGCGATTGTGGCGAATAAAATATTTTTTTTATTTCTCATGGGTTATTTCTTTTCAGACTTGGGGGGAGTTTGTACAAATAATATGCCGAGATAAAAAAAGCCCTGTAGGAGGGCTTTAATTGGTATTTTTTAGAACCAAAGGCTCCAAGGGATTCTACTTAAAATAAGTAATAATCCTAATCCGTAAAAAATAGCAAAGGTTTTAAATTTAGCCTCGCTATTGATTAGTTTTTTATGTTTAGACCATCCAATAGTAATTAAAACGATGGCAATAAGGTTAATTAGAGGGTGTTCTAATGAAGTTAATCTAAGTGCTGCATTTGACATTTGTCCAAAAGCTGCTTTTCCAAGAGGAGAAACAAAATATAAGATTAAACCAATCAATAATTGAGTGTGAGTACCGATTAAAGCGGATAAAGCGATTTTACGATCTTTACCAGTAAATTCTTTTTTTGAAGTTACTCCGATGATAGCATTAACAACTGCAAAGACTAAAAGAAGTAATGCTAAGTATGCCCAGCCAGAGTGAAATTTTTGTAGAAAATTATACATAAACTGTGTTTTTTGTTTAAAAACAAATATAGCAAAAAAGGCTATAAAAAAACGGCATTAAACTTAAAAGTCAATGCCGTTTTTATTATTTATTTAGATTCTAAATTTTAGAAATCGTAACGTAAGCTAAAGTTCCATGTTCTTCCAAAACCAAAGAATACCTGGTTAGCATCAGCTACACCTTGATATAATCTGTTGTTAGAAGCATAAGTTCCTAAAGCTGCGTTTGATGAACTTACGTTGTCATCAGCAAAAATGTTTGTTCTTGACTCAGCAATGTAAATTTTATCAAATAAGTTGTTTACGTTTAATCTGAAGTTAACAGATTTGTCTTTGTTTTCACCTACTAACATTTTGTATGAGAAACCTGCATCAAAGATTCCGTAAGAAGGTAATTGTAAAGCACCTTTGTTGTTAGGATCTGAGAAGTTAATTGGGCTTAATCCAGCATACAATTTATCATTGAAGTTGTAGTTAGCGTCAACAGTTACTCTTGTTAAAACTTCGTAAGAAGCACCTAAAGAAGCTGTTAATTGAGCAGCATCTCCAACTTTTACTTTGTCCATGTATACAGGAGTTGCAGTGTATCCAGCTACTGGAGAGTTATCAGCTTGGTAGTAAGCGTTAACAGTTGCATTTCCTTTGTACTCCCAAATACCGTAAGAGAACATACCGTTAACTCTGAATTTGTCAGTAATGTTAGAAGAAACTTCTAATTCAGCTCCAGAGTGTACCTCGTTAAGACCTACGTATTCTGTGTATGTACTTGCGTCAGTTGGTAATGCGTTACCTTTTAAGTATCTGTCATTCCAAGTTGTGTTATACAAGTTAACAGTTGCGTTGAAGAATCTTGAACGGAAACCGTATCCAGCCTCAAAACCAGTAATTTTCTCGTTTGTAAGGTTAGGGTTTACAGTAGATCTGTTGTTTGGGTAAACTGAGTTAAAGAATGGTTGTCTTGAGTAGTATCCAGCATTTACGTAAACGTTATGTTTTTCGTTGATGTTGTAGTTAGCTCCACCTTTTACGTTACCACCTAAGATGTTTTTGTAATCTGTAGATGCCAATGGATCTGTTGGTAAGTAAACGAAATCATCTTCTCTCTTGAATCCTTGTTGAGAAATAGCTCCCTGAACGAATGCAGTTAAGTTATCTTTAGAATACTCTAATTGAGTAAATGCTCCGTACCATCTTACTTTTCCAGTACTGTTGAATGAGATTTTTTCGTATTGTCTATCGTCAAAAACATTCCATTGAACGTTTGTAGCGTAAGTTGAAGTAAGACGTCTTCCAGTTGGTTTTAAACTTGCAATGTTGTTGTCATAAAACTCGTCACCACCTAATCTGTCATTAACTACTGTAAAGTGGTATCCTGTGTAAGTTCTAGCATCTATACCGAAATCTAATGTTAAAGTGTTAGATAACTTTTTGTTTAAGTTAATTAAAGCTCCAAACCAGTCATGAGAGTTGATAGATGAAGTTTGTGTAATACCAGAAGTAGTATTGTAAACATAAGGAGATGTTGCATTTCCAGCACCAGTTCTACCTGTTGAAGAACTGTTTTGGTAAACACCACCAATTTGTGTTCTAGTTCTGTTTGCTCCGTTGAAGAAAACACTTCCTGTACCATTGTTCCATGCTTGGATTTTGTTGTAATCAACAGATCCGTCAGGTAATTGGAAAACAGCAGCGTTGTATAAGTTTCCTCCGATACCACCTGTAGCACTAGCACCTGCTCCACGACCCATAGAAGCGTAAGCAACAGTAGAAAGTTTTGTAGTTTCGTTGATTTTGTAATCCCAGTTAAGAGAAGCTACTGGTTTGTGGTAGTAGTTCTTTCTGATGTTATAGTCTTCACCGTTTAAAGTTCCTGCATCAGCGTTATATCTGATGTTTGGATCAGTTAAAGAACCATATTTTTGGTATGTAGCGATTGTAGAAACAGTAGATCTTTGGTTGTGCCATTGTGGCGCTCCTGTTACTGTTAATTGGAAATCGTGTTTGTCGTTTTTAGTAGCGTATCCTAAAGCAATGTAGTAGTTAGAACCTTCAAATGAAGTACCATTGATGTATCCATCACCCATTGTTTGAGATAATAAAACAGAAGCAGAAAGTCCGTTTGATAATTTTCCTGTATTGTAAGAACCTTGAATTTTGAAGTTTCTTGCATTACCAAATCCAGAAGAGAATGATCCTCCTTCTTTTTTGTCAGAAGATTTAGTTACAATGTTGATTGTTCCCCCTACAGAAGGTGTAGCTAATTTAGAAGAACCTAAACCTCTTTGAACCTGCATAGCAGATGTTACATCTGATAAACCAGCCCAGTTACTCCAGTAAACAGAACCATTTTCCATGTCGTTAACTGGCATACCGTTAATCATAACAGCGATGTTGTTTTGGTTGAAACCACGAATGTTAATTCTAGAATCTCCAAAACCTCCACCTGATTTAGTAACATACACAGAAGGTGTATTTCTTAAGATCTCTGGAAATTCTTGAGTTCCAAGTTTTTCCTGAATTTCAGCAGCTTTAATCGTAGAAACAGCAACCGGAGTTTTTCTGTCTTTAGCGATATCTACAACAGTACTTTTAACAACAATTTCGCTTAATTCGTTAGAATTTGAAGCTAAAGTGATTGTTCCTAAGTTTGTAGTTGCACCATTTGCTACATTAAATCTTAAAGTTAGGTTATCATAACCTAAAAAAGAGATTACAATCTCTCCTGTGCTTGATGGTGAAGTAAGAGTAAATTTACCATCAAAATCTGTTGAAGTTGCGTTAGTAGATCCTTTGATCACTACGTTTGCTCCTGGTAACCCACCTGTTCCGTCGGTAATAGTACCAGTAACTTTTCCTTGAGAAAATACGGTTGAAACTATCATAAAAAATAGTCCGGTCAGTAACCAATTTTTCATTTTCTTCATTTTGTTATTGAGTTTATTGTTTTTGGCAAAATTATAACAAATAACTCAGATAGTGTTATCAAAATGTTAAGAAAAATAAGTTTTGCTTTTTGTGCTGCGCATTAAAATGAATTTTTCTCTTTTTGTTAGAAAAAATATCGATTTGTTAAATTTTTATAAAGCTTTTTTGTTAAAAATGTAATTATTCGAACAGGGTTATAAGTTCTGCCGTGCAAATAAACGTTGATTTTTGATTTTTGTCGGTATTTTACGTAAAAAACGTCCTAATTTTACTGATAATTAGGACGTTTTTAAAAGTTAAAGAATATTTAAGTAAATTTTTCTATTTGTTTTTTAAGAAATGATTTAACAAAAATGAAGTAGAACTGTCATGGTTTTTAACAGTCTTAGAATTGATTTCATCCAAGATAGAATTTGCTAATTGCTTACCTAATTCAACTCCCCATTGATCAAAACTGAAAATATTCCAAATAACGCCTTGAACGAAAATTTTGTGTTCGTACAATGCAATTAGAGATCCTAAGCTTTTTGGAGTAAGTTTTTGAATCAAAATAGTATTTGTTGGTTTGTTTCCTGTGAAAACTTTGAATGGTCTTAAGTAAGATGCTTTGTCAGCCGCAAGTCCTTGTTTATCAAATTCTGCTTGAACTTGAGCTTCTGTCTTTCCATTCATTAAAGCCTCAGTTTGAGCAAAGAAGTTTGACATTAATTTATCATGGTGATCTTCGTTACCATAAAGAGGTTTTACAAATCCCACAAAATCTGTCGGAATTCTTTTTGTTCCTTGGTGAATTAATTGGAAAAAAGCATGTTGTGAGTTTGTTCCTGGTTCTCCCCAAATGATTGTTCCAGTTTGGTAATTAACTGGTTTTCCGTCACGACCAACACTTTTTCCATTACTTTCCATAAAAGCTTGCTGTAAATAAGGAGCAAGTTTGTGTAAATATTGTGTGTATGGAATCAAAGCTTCACTTTCAGCACCATAAAAATTATTGTACCAAACGCTTAATAAAGCTAAAATAACTGGAATGTTTTCATCAAATTCTGCCGATTTGAAATGTTCATCCATTTCATATGCACCATTTAATAAATCATTGTAATTTTCAAATCCAACCGCTAAAGCAATGCTTAGACCAACTGCACTCCATAAAGAAAATCTTCCGCCAACCCAATCCCACATAGGAAAAACGTTGTTTGGGTTAATTCCGAATTCAGTTACTTTCTGAATGTTCGTAGAAACCGCTACGAACTGTTTTGCAATATCTTCTTGAGAAGCCGATTTCAAAAACCATTCTTTAATAGTCTCAGAATTAGAAAGCGTTTCTTGAGTAGTAAAAGTTTTAGAAACAATTACAAAAAGTGTCGTTTCTGGATTTAGTTTTTTGATAACCTCGTTTACGTGATCACCATCAACATTCGAAACGAAATGTGTGTTTAAATGGTTTTTGTAAAACTGTAAAGCTTCAACAGCCATAACAGGACCAAGGTCAGAACCACCAATTCCGATATTTACGATATCAGTAAAAGCTTTTCCAGTGTATCCTTTTCTCTGCCCAGAGATTACTTCTTCTGTAAAGTTTTTGATTTTATTTTTTACTTCGAATACTTCTGGAATTACATTTTCTCCATCAACTTTAATAACAGCCGATTCTGGAGCACGCAATGCAGTATGCAAAACAGCACGATTTTCGGTTTGATTGATTAATTCTCCTCCAAAATATTGTCCAATTGCATCTTTCAGTCCGATTGAATTTGCTAATTCTAATAAAAGAGAAACAGTTTCCTGACTGATATTATTTTTTGAGTAATCTACTAAAAAATCATTCCATTGTAAATTGAATTTTTCAGCACGTGCACCATCTTGTTGAAACAATTCTTGTATTGTGGTTTCGTGAATTGCGTTATAGTGGTTTTGTAGATTTTTCCACGCTTCAGTCCCAGTTGGGTTTGTTGTGTTTAAAGCCATTTTATCTATAATTGAGTTTGTTCTATAAAACACAAAAATACTGAAATAACTTTTAAAAGGGGAATGGTTGACAATTATATAACAATTAGTTACGAAAACGTTTTATGGATTCTGAATTTGAATTTTGGTAGCCATAATTATCGCGCCATCATTTTCTTTTTCATTATATATGATACGACTGCTATTTTGGTTTAAAAAATTTAAACTAGTAATATCTGATTTTTTGAAAGGTAATATAATGGTGTCTTTATTTTTGTCGTATCTAAATGGTATTCCATTTATTACAATTAAAGGAGCGGTTTTTATTTGATTTTCTTCAAACGCTGTGTTTATAAATTCTGAAACATAATATCTGTTTTTTCCTGCTTCATTTAAAAGAAAAACTTTTGGCTTAGAGCATCCAATTGTGATTACTGAAAGAAATAGTAGTGAAATGTGTTTCATTAATTTAGTGTTACCAAAATTTCCACCATGGCTTTTTGTTGATTTCTATAACTTTCTTTGTTATGTCAACATCAATTCTTTTTGGCGATTCGGTTTTAATTTTAGAATCATCAAAAAACAGTTTTCCGCTTTCGTCCATTCCGAGAGGAAGTTTAGTTCTTTCTTTCCATTCTTCGGTTTGTAATTCTGGAATTAAAACGGCATCGATTTTTTCGCGAAAGCGTTTTTGAGCCTTTTCTATAATCTCTTCTTCTAAATTTGATGATGAATTCTTGAAAAGCGAAATCGAATTATCGGGAATATTTAAAAGAAAAACTTGAGTTTTATCGCCAATTTTCTGAATGTCCAATACTTTGAAATAAGCAATTGAATCTAAAAGAAAGTGTCCGTTTTTTGCGGAAGCAGCATTAAATTTTGACAGATCTTTTGCATGGGCGCTAGCGATCAAGTATCTAAAGTTGCCCGAAAATCCTCCGCCAATCGAACTCATATCGGTAAAGCCTTTTTCTTGAATGATCTGCCCGATTTTATAATTTAAAATTAAACTTTCAGGAAGATTTGTGTCTCTGTAAAATAATTTTAAACCAGAAAAAGTTTCATGGTAAATGGTTCTAAGACGTTCATTTTTCATGATTTCAATTCAGAATGATTTTCAAAAATAGATTTTTTACAGATTTCCAATACTGTCTAATTCTCTTTTCAGAGGTTCCATTTGTTTCATGAAACGAGTTTTGTCATTTCCAGTTAAAGATTCTCCAGTTGGAAGATTCAATCGAAGCGCATCAACTTGTACTCCATTTTTCCAGAAACGGTAACAAACGTGAGGTCCAGAAGCTAAACCTGTACTTCCTACCAAACCAATTGTCTGACCTTGCGTTACGCGCTGTCCGCGGCGAACTAAAATTTTAGACATGTGTAAATATTGAGTAGAGTAGGTTCCGTTGTGTTTTACTTTTACAAAGTTTCCGTTTCCTGCAGTATAGCCCGTAGCTTCTACAACTCCAGATGCTGTTGTTGAAATTGGTGTTCCTGTTGGGGCAGCGTAATCGGTTCCTTTATGTGCTTTCCAGGTATGTTGTACCGGATGATATCTGTTCATTGTGAATCTTGAAGTGATTCGGCTGAATTTAATTGGAGTTTTTAAGAAGAAGTTTTTAAGTGTTTTTCCTTCGCCATCATAATATTCAATCTTTCCAGAAGTAGTATCTCTTTGAAATGGAAAAGCATAAATGATCTTTCCTTTATATTCAAAAAATGCAGCTTCTAAATCTTCTACACCGTCATAAGTTTTTCCGTTAATGAAACGCTCGGTAAAAATTAATCCGTAACGATCTCCTTTTTTAAGTTTGAAGAAGTCAATAGACCAAGAAAAGACTTTTGTGATTCTGCTTGCCAAAGCTGTTTCGACACTTTCGTTTCCTAAAGTTTCAGATAATGAACTTTTCAGAACGCCGCCAATCATTTTTCTTTTAAAAGTAACGGGTTTTATTTTTTTATAAGCTTTTGCAGTGCTGTCTCTTAAGTCGATAACATAATAACTTAAAGCATCTGGCTGATAAATAAAAGCTTGCAGGTTGTTTGTTTTGTTTTTAGAACGAAGTAAAGTAAAAGGTTTGCCGTAACGAATGCTTCTTACATTGAACGAATCTTTTACCTGCTCAACAATATCGTGTACTTTTTTGTCTCCAATATTTTGACTTTGAAGAATTGAGCCGAAGGAATCTCCTTTTGAAATAGTATCATTAACAACATTAAAATCTGCGTAATTAAAACCGAATTCTATTTTTTTGGTTGCTGGTTTAGTAATTTTGGTTTCTACTTTTTCTTCTGCTTTTTTACATGAAAAAATAGAAAACAAGACAATTAAAATTACGACTGCTTTTTTCAAACTTTAAATTTTTTGTAGAGAAATTAAACTTCGTTTTCATTTCCCCAATTGGACAATTCTTCTTCGGTCCACAATTTAGGAAAAAAGATGCGTCTTTGGTATTTTGGGTGCATATATTTTTGCCAATCACTTCCGCCGGTAGCTTCTCCATTACCTTTTCCGCTTTCCAAAATATATTTTCTAGCAGTATTAAGGTGCTGCATTACCCAAGTAATGTTTACCGTTTTGTCGTAATGACGCATGGCATCGATCAATGTTTCATTTTGTTGATCTTCAATAGGTAACTGGATGAATTTTTGCCAAAGGTTTTTTGTTTTGAATGATGACATTTGTCTTAAAAACTGCTCTTTGTATTTTTTTTCAAACTCATCAAGCAAATATGATTTTTTGCCAGTTTGATAATCTTTTCCAGCAGCTTGCCAATAAAGATGTTCAAAGCTAGTTTCTAAATCGGTGTTTTCGTCAAAGTTTGCTTTGTATCTGCGGTCTGTTAAATTGATAACATCAGTCGAAGCAAATTCAATCATTCTATATTGTGCGCTCTGAAAACCACTTGCAGGAGTAAGTGTATTTCTAAATTTCATGTATTGATCTACTTCCATACCATTTTCCATAATGCTGAAAGAGTTGGTAAGCATGTCAAAATATCTTGTGATTCTTGATAATCTTTCGCTGAAAAAGCCAACTTGAATATTTTCTGTTTCGGCAATTTGATCAATTTCCCACAGAATCATTTTGAAGATTAATTCGTTTACTTGATGGTACATGATAAAAACCATTTCATCGGGAAGTGTAGTACGCTGAATTTGCAGATTCAAAAGTGCGTCAGTTTGAATATAATCCCAATAAGTGATGGGTTTAGCCCAAAGCAATCCTTCTAATTGAACATCAGTTTTTTGATTTATGCCTTGAAATTTAAGATCAAGTTCTTTTAAAATTGCTTCAGAATTATCTGTAGGGTTCATTATTTTTTTACTTTAAGTGGACTTTGCAATCCTTTATATTCGTCGAGATCAGCTTTAAGAGATCCTACAGCTAAATCTGCTTTTATTCTAATGGGAACTTTGTTTGCATCATCTGTTATCCAGAGTGTTAAGCTCTCTTTTTCTTTAAATACTCTACCTGTCTGTACTAGTGGTTTAAAAACCATCGTAGAAACGGTTCCAAATTTAGTCGTAATATCTTGACGACCTACATATTTTAACTTAAATTTTGTGATTTCATCATCAAAAAACATATCGATTGAAATGGCTTCACCAGATTTTAGTTTGTCGATGTTTGGATGGTTTCTCAAAAAGTAAAACGCAGACACAATATCTTGTACTTCTTCTGATACAACAATTGTTTTTTCTGATTTGCGTTTGTAGTCTTTTACTAAAACTCTATTTTCATTTTGATTGAAAAAACCTTCTTGATTTTTGGTGTAACCGCCTTCGTCAATTTTTCTAACATAGCGATATGGTTTTCCTGTTTCTTTATCAAAATAGCTTTCGTATAAATCTTCTACTTTGAAGAAAAATTTGGACATTCCAGTAGTGTAACCTTTTCCGACAGAGTGAAATACCTTTTTGTTATTTATTGTGGCATCTTTAACTTCAAGAGTTGCATAGCCAGCATTGACAATTCCGTAATGTATTCTAAATTTAAAATATTCTCCAGTATCGAAAGCATCTTCTTTCTGAGGCGCGAATGAAAGGATTGTTAGTGCAAATATAGCGAGGATGATCTTTTTCATAGTACATTCTTTACATTTCATTATAAAGATAGACAAATGCAAATTCTATTCCAAATGTGCGAAAACAAAAAAACTCAGTCAAGGATGACTGAGTTTTTATGCTATTAACTAACCAAAAAACTATAAATTATGAAATTTATATCAATTCGGAAGGAAACCACCCCTTCCTGATTTGCGAGTGCAAAGATAGATAGAAAGTTCAAAAATCAAATAGCAAAAGTCAAGTTTAACATAACATTTGCAAAAAAAGCATCGTTTTTTGGCGAATTCTGCGGTTTTCTATATAAAAATTAACATTTTACAGCGTTCCTCTCAATTCTTGCTCTCTTTCGATAGATTCAAAAAGTGCTTTAAAGTTACCTGCGCCAAACCCTTTTGCACCCATTCTTTGAATAATTTCGAAGAAAAGTGTCGGTCTGTCTTGAACAGGCTTGGTAAATATTTGCAATAAATAACCATCTTCATCAGCATCGACCATGATCGCTAATTTTTCGATTTCATTCAAATCTTCTTTCATCATATCCATGTGGACTCCTAATCTTTCAGGAATTGCTTGGTAATAAGTATGAGGAGGAGCTGATAAAAATTCAACGCCGCGTGCTCTTAGTTGCGATACTGTTTTAATAATATCATCTGTTGCAATAGCAATGTGTTGAATTCCAGGTCCGCCATAGAAATCTAAATATTCTTCGATTTGAGATTTTTTCTTTCCTTCCGCTGGTTCGTTAATTGGAAATTTAATTCTTCCATTTCCGTTTGACATTACTTTACTCATCAATGCAGAATATTCTGTAGTAATTTGTTTGTCATCAAAAGAAAGGAAATTTACAAATCCCATAACGTCTTCGTAGAATTTTACCCAAGTGTTCATTTCGTTCCAACCCACATTTCCAACCATGTGATCAATATATTTTAATCCAGTTGATTCTGGGTTGAAGTCAGATTTCCATTCTTTGTAACCAGGTAAGAAAACACCAGTGTAATTTTTTCTTTCTACGAAAATATGAACGGTTTCTCCGTAAGTGTAAATTCCAGAACGAACTACTTGACCAAATTCATCTTCTTCAACTGTTGGCTCCATAAAAGAACGCGCACCACGTTTGATGGTTTCTTCGTAAGATTTTGTTGCATCTTCAACCCAAAGAGCAGCTACTTTTACACCATCTCCATGTTTTTTCAAATGTTCGTTGATTGGTGAATCTGCTGTTAAGGGCGTTGTCAAAACAATTCTGATTTTGTCTTGCTTCAAAACATAAGAGGCTCTATCTCTTACCCCAGTTTCTAATCCGGCGTAAGCCAATGACTGATATCCGAATGCAGATTTATAATAATGAGCTGCTTGTTTAGCATTTCCTACATAAAATTCTACATAATCTGTTCCTAATAATGGAAGGAAATCTTGCGCTCCTTCAAATATTTTCTCTAATCCGTATTCTACTGATTTTACTTCTTTGCTCATAATTAGATAATTTGATAATGAGAAAATGAGATAATTTTTGAAATGCAGTAATTAATTTTTTAATTGGCACATTTTCTAATTTTCTAATTCCTCCTAGATGTTGATATTATTTTATTTAAAATTTTTAAAATCTCTGAAAGATCATTTAATAAACGTTTGCAATTTGGATATTCATTATGTGCATCACACAAAAACAACCAATATTCAGTTTCGTCTGCTTCTTTGATAGCTATTTTTAATTTGTGTATAAAATCAGCTTTACTTTCTGCATTTTGAGACTCTTTTGAATTTGCTCCAATTGATGTACCGCTTTTTAATAATTGATTCGCAATAACAAACTTTTTTTGTTCTTGAAGTTCATTAGTGTAATCAATAATGTTTAAGGCAAAGTTGAACGTTTTAATTAAAAGAGCGTTGTCTTTATATTTTTCGTTAAAAGTCATTTTGGTAATTAGATAATTTGTAAATGTGTCAATGAGATAATTTTTTTGTAGGTTTAAAATTACAATAATTATTTGTGCACTTTGCTGAGAATTATCTAATTTTCTAATTGGCACATTGCCTAATTATTACTCAGTCCAAGACTTGTAGTACTGACCATCATCCAATCCCATAGCTTCTTCAGTAACCATTAATGGACGGAAAGTATCCACCATAACAGCTAATTCCTGAGTTTCTTTGTGACCAATGCTGCGTTCCATTGCTCCAGGTGCTGGCCCGTGCGGAATTCCTTTTGGGTGTAAAGTGATATGACCTTGCTCAATATTATTACGACTCATAAAATCGCCATCTACATAATATAGTACTTCGTCAGAATCTATATTGCTGTGATTGTATGGCGCCGGAATTGCTTTCGGATGATAATCGTAAAGTCTAGGGCAGAATGAACAAACGACAAAAGTTGCCGTTTCAAAAGTTTGGTGTACTGGTGGCGGTTGGTGTACACGCCCAGTTATAGGTTCGAAATTGTGAATTGAAAATCCGTATGGAAAATTGTAGCCGTCCCAGCCAACAACGTCAAATGGATGTGTGGCATAAACCACTTCATGAAGCATTCCTTCTTTTTTGATTTTAATTAAAAAATCACCTTTTTCATCGTGCGTTTCCAATTCGTTTGGCAAAATAAAATCGCGTTCGCAAAATGGAGAATGCTCTAAATGCTGACCTGATTGGTTTTTATAACGTTTTGGAGTATAAAAAGGAGAATATGATTCTACGTAAAAAAGTCTATTATCTTCTGTTTCGAAATCAATTTGATAAATAATACCGCGCGGAATAATCAAATAATCACCATATTCAAAAGGAATATTTCCTAACATGGTTCTTAATTTTCCTTTTCCTCTATGAATGAAAAGCATTTCATCGGCATCGGCATTTTTGTAGAAATAATTTCGAAGTGATTCTTTCGGCGCAGCCAAACCAATAATACAGTCTTTGTTGACTAACATTGCTTTTCGGCTGTCCAAAAAGTCGTTTTCTGGTTTTAATTCAAAACCTTTAAAAAGAAGTGATTTTATATTTTTTCCGATTGCAATTTTAGGTTCAACCGAATAAGAGTTTAAAATTTCTTTGACCTGTGTAGGTCTGTGTACGTGATAAGACAATGATGAATGTCCATGAAAACCCTCAGTTCCAAACAATTGTTCGTAGTAAAAACCTCCGTTTGGTTTTTCAAATTGGGTGTGTCGCTTTTGCGGAAAGTCTCCGAGTTTATGATATAATGGCATAGCTTTTTCAATTAGAAAATTAGAATTGTGTGAACAGATAATTCGATCATCTTTTGAATAATCTAAATTATCTCAATTCGATAGCTTACTCAGGATTTCTCTTGATGAGGAATTGAAGATACTCTAATAAACCTGTCCATTTTGTTTTCATTATAACAAATGTCGTAATTTTTTCGAAGTAAAAATAAAAATTATATTATTTATAACTAAAAAATGTTCTGATTTTTTTGATTTAATTTTTACAAAGCAAAAAAATACCCTGATTTTATTGAAGTATTCTTGATTATAATACTAAAACAAAAATCCGATGCTAAACCAAGTAAAGCTTTTTGACATTTCTGGAGACCAAGATTGCTTAATTTCTATAGGCCCAATAATAGTTTCTAAACCGTAACCAATCGCATAACCTGTATATTTTGGCATAGAAATCCAATCGACGCCAGAGAAAATATCATTTCCAAGATTCGCAAAATTAGCTGATAAGTTAATATGGTTTTTTCTAAGAATTTCGTAATCCAATGTAATTCCAGTTTTGATATAGCTATCGCCAGCAATACTTAAAAAGTCATAGCCATAAAAATAATTGAAGTTATTGATTTTACTATAACCGTAACCTCCTAAAATAAAGTCGAAAAATGGTACACTGCTATTTCCGAAAGTAAACCCTGCATCGGCATCAATCTTAAAAGTGGCTTTTCTAAATAAAGTACTTACATAAGAAGCCTCTGCTTTTGCAATTGAAAAAGGTTTAAACGTTTTGGTATAATCTGAAGATGCCATGTAAGTCTGCAGATCTGTAGAAAAATACATTCCAGAATTTGGATAATATTTTTCATCAAGCGAGTCGTATTTTAAATAAGCAAAAGCACTTAAATAACTGCTTTTGTCAATTATGTTGTCTTCGTTGGCAAGTGTTGGTGAGTTGATTTTTAGGTATTTATATTCTAAACCTCCGCCCATTAAAAATTTCTGTACAAAAATAGTTTGGAAATAAGCCTGATTACTGATGTCCATAAAATCAACATTGATCAAGTTGACATTTGGATTTTGTTTAATAACACTGCTCAAACTCGTAGTCACATTTCGATTAAACTGATTTAATCTAGAGCGGAAACCAAAACTGATGTTGAAACCGTTTTCTACATAATAATTGAAATCGTATCTGAAATTATCTCCAAGAATGATGTCTACCGAAGTAACATCATTTTTCAAAAATGTCTTTTTATGCGTCAAATTCAATAAAATACCACTTTTATAAAGTCCGTCGTAATGAAGTCCAAGCTTTAAATAAGTCTGAGTTGGGTTTTCTTTTAAAACCAAATCAAGATCGTCTTTGTCTCCATTTGGCTGAAGACAATATGAAATCGTACTAAAGTTTTGCGTAGCATTTAAGTTGTTTATTCCGGTTTTAAGGCCGTCATAAGTTATAGTGCTTCCAGGTTTGAAACGAAGTTTACCGCGAATATATTCTTTAGTGTAATTTTCTAATTTATCAGTATTTATGTTTTGAATATTAAGCGTATCTGTCGCAACTTTTAGTTTTGGCTTTTTATAAAAGTTGTTTTCATCGCTCAAAGTTTTGATTTTTTCATAAACAGCAAAAGCAGCTTCTTCTCCTTTTCTGATGATTTCTTCTCCTCTGTCAAACGAAATAACTCCAAAATCACGAATATCGGGTCTGATGTAAATATCCGTGTCTTTTATTTTGCTTTTCATTTTCTCGATAGACTGCAGATTAGTAATCTGAACCAAGATTCTAGTGGCATTTTTCAGATTTTTTCTTTTTAGCAAATCATCCTGAACATCGACACCAATAATGATATCTGCACCAAGTTTGCGAACTTCTTGAATCGGGTAATTGTTTACAACACCACCATCAACAAGGAGATTTCCATCAATTTCAACTGGGGTAAATAGGGAAGGGAAAGCAGCGCTCGCCATCATGGCTTGAACAAGATTTCCTTTATTCAATAAAACTTCTTCGCCTGTTTCAATATTAGTTCCAATACATAAAAATGGAGTTGGCAATTGATTGAAATCGCGAACATGGCGCACATTTCTAGTTAAACTGCTCAATAAATTGTAATTGTACATTCCTTTTGAAAGTGCTTCTGGAATGCCGACTCTGAAATTACTAAAAGGTAAAACAATCGCATATAATTCGTCATTCTTCTTGCCGTAAAAATTCTTAGAAGAACGCGGAATATAATCGTTTATTAATTCGTCAAAATTGGTTCGTTTGAATATCGAATCGATTTGAGAAGCATTGTAACCAGAAGCATAAAGTCCGCCGATTACAGATCCCATACTGGTTCCGCCAATGTAGTCAATTTTGATTCCAGCTTCTTCCAAAACCTTCAAAACACCAATATGCGCAAAACCTTTGGCGCCTCCGCCACTTAAAACTAATCCGATTTTAGGTCTCTTAACGCTGTCTTTTTTTATTTCTTGCGAAAATGATTTTTGCGAAAATAAAAATGAAGCTAAGAAAACGAATGATAATGCGTACCAGAAAGCTCGTCTATCAGATTTAGAAAAAAAATCTTTCGACCAAATATTTGAAATGTACAGTTGTAATGGACGCATAAAAAACTTTAATTGGTTTTGTAAAAATCGACAATTTTTTTTGCTTTAGAAACACCTATAACGTCCGAAATCTCTTTTTCTGTGGCTAATTTTAATCTTTTAACACTTTTGAAATGCTGAATCAAGGCAAGCATGGTTTTTTCTCCAATTCCAGGAATGCTTTCTACAGAAGAATTAAGCGCTGATTTGCTTCGTTTATCTCTGTGAAAAGTGATTCCAAATCGGTGTGCCTCGTTTCTTAAATGCTGAATCACTTTTAACGTTTCTGATTTTTTATCCAAATATAACGGAATAGAATCTCCAGGATAAAAAAGTTCTTCAAGACGTTTTGCAATTCCGATAATGGCAACTTTTCCTCGTAATCCTAAATCGTCGATACTTTTTAGCGCTGCCGAAAGCTGTCCTTTTCCACCATCAATAATAATTAATTGCGGAAGAGGTTCGTTTTCATCCAATAATCTTTTGTAACGGCGATACACAATTTCGGTCATCGAAGCAAAATCGTTCGGACCTTCAACAGTTTTTACATTAAAATGACGGTAATCTTTTTTGCTCGGTTTTCCGTCTTTAAAAACTACGCAAGCCGCAACAGGATTGGTTCCTTGAATGTTCGAGTTATCAAAACACTCAATATGTCGAGGTTCAGAAGGAAGACGTAAATCTTTCTGCATCTGAGCCATAATTCTTTTAACGTGGCGATCAGGATCTACAATTTGCAATTGTTTCAATTGTTCGATTCTGTAAAATTTGGCATTTCGAATAGATAAATCTAAAATCTGTTTTTTGTCGCCAAGCTGCGGAACAGTAACTTTTATGTTTTCACCCAAATCCAATTCAAAAGGAACAATAATTTCTTTGGATAATAATTGAAAACGTTCACGCAATTCTACAATGGCCAATTCTAATAATTCTTCATCAGATTCGTCTAGTTTTTTCTTGATATCTAAAGTATGCGAACGAATAATTGAACCATGAGAAATCTGAAGGAAATTGACAAATGCCGCACTTTCGTCAGAAACAATAGAGAAAACGTCAATATTAGTAATCTTCGGATTGATGATTGTCGATTTTGATTGATAGTTTTCTAAAACTTCAATCTTCTCTTTTATCTTTTGCGCTTCTTCAAACTGTAAATTCTGCGCATAATTGTTCATTAATTTCTTAAAATCCTTTAAACTTTCTTTAAAATTTCCTTTCAAGATTTCGCGAATCGCATTGACTTGTCTTTGGTATTCTTCCAAAGGTTCCAAACCTTCACAAGGGCCTTTGCAATTTCCAATATGATATTCGAGGCAAACTTTAAATTTTCCTGAATTAATATTCGATTCGCTCAAATCATAATTGCAAGTTCGAAGCGGATATAATTCTTTGATCAAATCTAAAATCGTGTATACCATTTTGAAATTGGTGTACGGACCAAAATATTCTGAACCATCTTTAACCATTCTTCTAGTTAGAAATATTCTAGAAAAAGGTTCTTTTTTAATGCAAATCCACGGATATGTTTTATCATCACGAAGCAAAACATTGTATCGCGGCTGAAGTGTTTTAATTAAATTGTTTTCCAATAAAAGCGCATCGGTTTCAGTTGGAACTACGATGTGTTTTATCGTCACGATTTTTTTTACCAGAACGTTGGTTTTGGCTGTATCGTGAATTTTATTGAAATAGGATGAAACCCTTTTTTTTAAATTTTTGGCTTTTCCGACATACAAGATTTTCCCGTCTTTATCATAATATTGATAAACGCCAGGATTATCGGGTAAGGTTATAATTTGAAGTTCAAGAGGACTCTGCATAATTACAAAATTAAACTATTGAGCTTAAAGTTTAAAATTCTTTTGAGTTTCTTCTTCAAAAAAAAGAGCCCTCTACAATGTAAAAGGCTCTTTTGTAAGATATATTTTTATTTGATCGAAAAGTATTCTGTTTGCAGTAAATGTGTTCTTTCGTCAAAAGCAAAATCTACATATTTAGCATCGTCTTTTTTAATGTCTACTTTTAATCGACTTCTTCCTATTTCTTTTTTATCAGCATCGAAAGCTTTTAAAATTAAATCGCCTTTAAAATCATTTTTAGCAATTAAATAAATAGTAACTTTTTTCACTTTGTCTTCGCTAGAAGCATAAATTTTTTCGGCTTTGCAATCTTCAAAATTTACTTTAAAAGACGCTTCAGAAGTTACATTAGATTGATTGATACTTTTATTCATTCCAGAATTTATTCCTTTTATCACATCTCCAACACCTTTCGATGCACTTTCTGCTGCAGATTTTCCTTGTTCCTGAAGCGCTTTTCCAGCACCTTCAATAAGTTTAGATTTTACAGCAATTACTTCATTTCCATCATCTTCTGCTTCTTTCATTTTTTCTTCTTTGCTCATGCACGAAACCATAAGCGCCAATGCACTAAATAATATTAGAGTCTTTTTCATTCTTTGGTAAATTGGTTATTATTTTGTTATATAGGAATTTGTGTATTAAATCCAAAAGTATGAATTTAAAATATAATTTCTATATTTAGATTTTATAATTCTACATGAAAAATAGTGCCCCATTGGTTATTTTTGGCGAATCGATTTTGCCGGGAGAACACAGAACTATAAACGTCGAAATTGCCCGACTGCATACTACAACCAAGTTGAATATTCCTGTTATTGTCCGCCGTTCCAAGCATGAGGGGCCGACTGTTTTATTTTCTGCTGGAATTCATGGCGACGAAATTAACGGTGTTGAAGTCGTTCGCCAGATCATCAGTAAAAAAATAAACAGACCCGCTCGCGGTACAATAATTTGCATTCCAGTAATCAATATGTACGGTTTTGTAAATAAATCTCGAGAATTTCCAGATGGACGTGACTTAAATCGTGTTTTTCCAGGAAGTAAAAAAGGCTCTCTTGCCAGCCGATTTGCCTATCATATTGTCGAAGAAATTCTGCCAATTTTAGATTACGCAGTCGATTTTCATGCAGGAGGTGCCAGTCGATTTAATGCTCCGCAAATTAGAATTACGGAACACAATCCGGAATTGAAAGTTCTGGCCGATATTTTTAATGCGCCTTTTACACTTTACTCCAAAAATATAAATGGTTCTTTTAGAAAAACTTCTGAAAGCGCCAATGTAAAAATGTTGCTCTTTGAAGGAGGAAAATCTTTAGATATCAATAACGAAATTGCTAATCAAGGCGTTTTAGGAACAAAACGTTTGCTTCATTATTTGGGAATGTTAGATTCTAAACAAATTATGGAACCGGCATTAACACCTTCAATTTACATTAAACAATCGGTTTGGCTTCGCGCAAAATGTTCGGGTTTGCTGCATGATTTTAATTTGGTCGGAAAATTTGTAACCAAAGGAACTATTTTGGCAATTATAACAGATCCGTTTGGAAAGTTTGAACAAAAAATCAAAGCACCGCACGATGGTTATGTAATTAATGCCAACCATTCGCCAATTGTTTACGAAGGCGATGCTATTTATCATTTATCTAAAACTCCAGACAATGCCGACGAGTAAAAAAGAACTTCGAATAGAATATAAAAATTTCAGAAAAGCACTTTCTTTTGATGAAGTAGAAGAGAAGAGTCTGGTCATTGCAAATCAATTGATCCAAATGCCAATTTGGGATAAAATCTATTATCATGTTTTTCTGCCTATCGAAGAACAAAAAGAAGTCAATACCGAATATGTTCTGCATTTGCTTTCTGGAAAAGACAAAGAAATTTTAGTTTCTAAAAGTGATTTCGAAACCAGAAAAATGACGCATTTTCTTTTAACGGATAATACTAAAATCAGAAAGAACGAATATAATATTCCAGAACCAGTTGATGGAATCGAAGTTCCTTCGTCTAAAGTTGAAGTGGTTTTTGTTCCGCTTTTGGCTTTTGATATTTTTGGAAACCGAATTGGTTACGGAAAAGGTTTTTACGATAAATTCCTTGCCGAATGCAAATCCGAGACTTTAAAAATCGGACTTTCTTTTTTCGAATCTGTTCCTCAAATCGATGATGTTTTTGAATCTGATATTAAATTAGATTATTGCGTAACGCCAGAAAAAATCTATCAATTTATTTAAAATCCACAATTTTTTCCATACAGAATTGTAGAGACGCACCGCAGTGCGTCTCTACAATTTCCTGTTTTTACAAAAATCAAAAAAAATATTTCCTCGCTGAAAGCCTATAAGACAAGGGATTCCAATTTTATTTTCTCGTAAGAAAAGTATTTTTAATTTTTTTGGCACGATTTTGCATACTCGAAAAATTGCAAATAATCACCTCTAGTACATCCGGAATGCTAGTCCTTATTTGAAGCCAATAACCTATTTTATTAATTTTTAAAAATTTACTTTATGAGAAATCTTAATTTCTTTATGATGGCATTCCTTGTACTTACTGTTTTCAGCTGTAAGAAAGCTGATTACGCTACAGCAGAGTATGCAGATTCTACCGCAGTTGCGGTAACAACGACCGATTTAGAGGAAAATTATATTCCTGAAGCTAATACAGAGAGCTACGCAGAATTAGAAGAAAATCCGTTTGAATCTCCACTAAAAGAACCTCTTTCTACTTTTTCTATCGATGTTGATAATGCATCGTACACCAATATTCGCAGATTTATAAATGAAGGACAAAAAGTTCCAAAAGACGCCGTTCGTGTTGAGGAAATGATCAACTTCTTTAAATACAAATACCCACAGCCAGATGGCGAACATCCGTTTTCTATAAACACAGAATACAGTGATTGCCCTTGGAATAAAAACAGTCGATTGCTAAAGATTGGTTTGCAGGGAAAAGACGTGCCAATGGCAAATTTGCCGGCTAGTAATCTAGTTTTTTTAGTGGATGTTTCGGGTTCGATGGATGAGCAGAATAAATTGCCATTGCTGAAAGAATCGATGAAAATTCTAGTAAAAGAGCTAAGAAGCATTGACAAAGTTTCGATTGTGGTTTACGCGGGATCTGCGGGAGTGGTTTTAGAGCCAACTTCTGGCGATAATAAAGATGAAATTATAGATGCTTTTGACGATTTACACGCAGGAGGAAGCACGGCTGGAGGAGAAGGAATCGAATTGGCGTACAAACTGGCACAACAGAATTTTATCAAAGAAGGAAATAATAGAGTAGTGATAGCTACCGATGGTGATTTTAATGTTGGCGCTTCGTCTGATGATGATATGTTGAAATTGATTGAACAAAAAAGAGAATCTGGAGTTTTCTTAACGGTTCTTGGATTTGGAATGGGAAATTACAAAGACAGCAAAATGGAAATCTTGGCTGATAAAGGAAATGGAAATTATGCTTACATCGATAACATTCAAGAAGCAAATCGTTTTCTTGGAAAAGAATTTAAAGGTTCTATGTTTGCTATCGCGAAAGATGTAAAAATCCAAATTGAGTTCAATCCGAATCATGTTCAAGCGTATCGATTGATTGGTTATGAAAACCGAAAATTAAAAGCTGAAGATTTTAAAAATGACAAAATTGATGCGGGCGAATTAGGTAGCGGACATTCGGTTACGGCTCTTTATGAGATTGTTCCGACTGGAGTTGACAGTGATTATGTTCCTTCGGATTTAAAATATACTAAAACGCAGAAAGCGACTGGAAATCATAGTGATGAGTTGGCAACGGTAAAATTTAGATATAAAAAACCTGATGGCAACAATAGTATTGAAATTGTAAATGTAATTGCAGACAAAAAAACAGACTTAGAAAACAGTTCTCAAGATTTCAAATTTACAACGGCTGTTTCTTGGTTCGGATTAAAATTGCGTGAATCAAAATATATCGCAAACAGTTCAAGTTCTGATATTAAAAGATTGGCAAAATCTGGTTTGTCAAATGACGAAGAAGGTTACAGATCTGAATTTGTACGATTGATTGATGCGGTGAATTAATCATTAAATTCCAAAAAATGAAAATCCCAAATTCCAAAACGAGATTGGAATTTGGGATTTTTAAATTTAAATATTTCTAAGATTTTATTTAACCTCTTTAATTGTCGAAGAATCAATCCAACCTTGAGTTCCGTCTGTTAGTTCGATTTTTTTCCAGCCTGCAACGCTTTCTAAAACATAGACTTTAGCTCCTTCGTGCAGTAAAATAATTCCGGTTGAAGATTTTTTAGGTTCATGTCTCACTTGACTTAATTCAGAAAAAACTATGGCTACACGATCGTTTTCAAAATGGCTTTTCTCAGACATTCCAGCTGAAATGCTTAAAGCAAAAGCAACTAAAATGATAAACATTCCCACAAAATAAATTCTTTTTGCAAGTGTAGCGTTTGAGAAATAATATCCAATAAAACTCAATAAGAATACAAAACCAAGTGCAACAGAAATTTTAGCCCAAGTATTGTAGTCAAAAATAGAAGTAAAGTTCTGAATCAATTTGGCAAAACCTACTTTTGGAACTTCTTTGATTTCGTCAATCGTTAGTTTTTTCGCAAATTTTAAGTTGTTTAAAGTCTCTGGATCGTTTGGTTTCAAAACCAGAGCTTTTTCATAATTATAAATCGAAGGCGCAACTTGATTTAGTTTATAATAACAGTTTCCCAAATTGAAATAAACTTCAGCAGAATGTAATTTATCTTCTTTGATGATGTTTTCATAAACCTGCGCAGCTTCTTTATATTGTCCCTTTTGGTACAACGCATTAGCCGATTCAAAGCGCCCTTGCGCAAAGAAAACCTGCGAGATTAATAAAAAAAGATATAGTATGTTTTTCATTTTCTTTTATAATAAGATTTTCAACTTTGCGAACTTAAATTCGACTCAATCTAAATCAATTTCTTAGCGAACTTTGCGGTAAAAAAATTAAACAATCTGTTTTTCTAATTCAGAAATAATCAAAACAGCTTTATCATAATCCTGCTGAATTGAAGCGCTTGATGCTGGTGCATAACGTGCAAATTCGCAGTTTTCAGTAAGAGCAATAAAATTCTGAACCGTTTCTGGATTTGCATTTCTAGACAACAGCAATTCTCTAATATTGTCTTTACTCATTTCTGAAGTTTCAATATGCAGTTTTGCTTTCAAGAAATTATGCATTGCTTTTTCAAGTGCGATATAGAACGGCTCTTTGTTGTTAAGATGTTTCTTCGCTTGCGATAAATATTTCTTCGCCAGCTTATTGTTCATTCTAATTCTGTTTCCAGTAACGTCACTATCCATAGCCTCTTTTTTCTTTCTAGCTAAAATGATAATTGGGATAATGATAAACGGTGCAAACAACAATCCTAAATACAAACTAGAATCGTAAAAATCATTTTTAGCAATCGGAATTAATGCTGTTCTCGATTTAATATTTTTGAAATGATCCGCTGATGCCATAGCATTTTTAGAAGCCGATGCGCTTGGATTCGCTTCCGCAGGCGTTGGTCCATCCAAAACATCAACCATAATTTCTTTCGAAGTGATGGTTTTATAAGTGCCAGTACTCAAATCGAAATACGAAAACTGCATTGGTTTTATCGCGTATTTTCCTCGGTATTGCGGTACAATAGTATATTTGTCAGTAATTCTTCCAGACATTCCGCTTAACGAAGTCGTTACTTGCTCGTCGTGAACTGGATCGTACATTTCTAATGCATTTGGGACAACCGGTTTAGGAAGCGTAAATAACTTCATATTTCCAGTTCCTTGTGCGCTTACGATTAAGTCAAGACCTTCACCATTTTTAAGTGTTGTTTTTGACGGAGTAACAGTAAAATTCAATCTTCCGACAGCACCAGTAAATCCTTCTGGTTTTGTGCTTTCAGGAAGCGGTCTTACATTGATTGTTTTTGCTCCAGCAGAAACCACTTTGTTATCTTCTGTAATAATCATTTGACCAAACATATCACGGCGATTTGTTGGCAATTGCACGCCAATATCTAGTGAAAGAGGTTCAATAGTAAGTCTTCCTGCTTTTTGTGGATATAAAATGGTCTTTTTCAGGATAACATAATAACATCTTTGGCCTTGGAAATTTCCTTCTTCGATTGCCAATTGTTTGATGTCAATGTTCTGATTCCAGAAATCATTGTATTTAGGTTTTGCCAATTCTTTAAAACCTGTAACTCCAATATTATTGAAATACAATTTGTAAACAGCTGTAATTGGCTCGTTTAGATACGGATTTGTTTTTGAAATTTCGGCAACAAGAGTCAATAACTCATTTCCAGATCCTGGAGGTCTGTCACTTGGATCTCTTTCTTGAGCCACAGCATTGGTCACCGTAACCTTTATCGGATTTGTTTTGTAAACCTGACCATTGAATTCGATTGCTGCCTGCTTAATTGTGACAGCTCCTTTTCTCTCAGGCTGCAAGATGTAAGAATATATTTTTTGAAAAGAGCTTCGTCCGTTTATCCAAGACTGACTAATCTGCTGGCTTGGCCCCGCAACCATTTTGAATCCTTCAAAAGAAGGTTGCTCGAAGTTATCTCCGTCAACATTCATGATGAAATCTACGCGAAGCCTTTCGTTTACTCCAAGTGTGTTTTTGCTGACTCTGGCCTCAAATTGCACCTGAGCCATTAGTCCTTGAAAAGTGAGTAGAAATAGAATTAAATATCTTTTCATTACTTGTTTAATCGTTGTTTTTAATGTTTAATCGTTTAAACGTCATTTTGTTTAATCGTATTGTTCGGATCAAATAAACAAATTAACGGTTAAACGATTAACCAAATTTTACCAGTCTTTTTCTGTTTTCTTAGGATTAGTTTTAACTTTCTGAGCGTTTACTTTGTCCTGAATTTTCTTTTCTTCATTGTTTACCGCATCTAGCAAATTCTGAACACGCTCTTTTGATATTCCTCCAGGTTGTGGTTTTGGCTCTCCTTGATTATCAGATTTGTCATCTTTCTTCGGATCGTTTTTACCATCTTTTTTGTCTTTGTCCTGGTCGCCTTTATCGTCTTTTTTATCCTTGTCTTTATCTTTATTCTTGTCCTTGTTTTTGTCTTTGTTTTTATCCTTATCCTTGTCTTTGTCCTTGTTTTTATCTTTCTGATCGTTCTTAGGAGGATTCTCTTTTAATTTTTGTTTAGCGTAAGCATAATTGTAACGCGTTTCATCATCGGTTGGATCGTTACGAAGTGCTTGTTTGTAAGCTTCAACCGCTTGCGTATAATCTTTCTCTTTCATGAAAACGTTCCCAAGGTTATGGTAAGCTTTATGTTTTTCAGGTCTTGTTTTGGCATTTTTTATTGCTTTCGCGTAAGCAAATTTAGCTTCCGAAACTTGATTCTGTCTATAAATGGTATTACCTAAATTATAAGGCGCTGTTGATCGTTTTGGAAATTTAGATTCCGAAATTCTATAGTTTGCCTCAGCATCGACAAATTTATTCTGTTTATATTCTTCGTTACCAGCAGGCAACGTTTTATCTTTCTCTTGTGCAGAAACTGCAAAAGAAACGGTTAGTAAAATATAAAGGATTAAATTTTTCATTCTAATTTTGTTTTTTGTTTGCCACGAATTTGCTTCGCCTGTTCACTATCGTTCGAGTCACCAATTGGCACTAATTAATTTGGTTCTTATTATTTGAATTTTACAAAATTTTGCAATTTGTTTTCGTGTAAATTCGAGCAATTAGTGGCTAACTTTTTTTATTTCTTTTCATTAAATAAATCCAACTCTTTGATCCAGTTTGTTTTTCTTTCCAATAAGAAAATGTCTAGGAAAAGCAATAAAAATGCAAACCCGATAAACCATTGAAACTGCGATTGAAATTCGGCCATTTGTGTCGCTTCAAATTCTGTTTTCTGAATATTGTTTAAAGCATTTTTCACATATTCTAAAACTTCTTTTGTACTTCCGCCGTAAACATAACCACCTTTTGTTGCTTTTGCAATAGTTTTTAAACCTTCTTGATTTAATTTGGTAATTACCGTTTCTCCATTTTGATCTTTTTGATATCCTCTAACAACGCCATTTTCTTTTAACGGAATTGTTCCTCCTCTTTCTGTTCCAACACCAATTGTGATGATTTTCATTCCTAATTTATTGGCTTCTTCTGCCGCAGCCGATGCCCCTTCAGAATGATCTTCACCATCAGAAATTAGGATTAATAATTTGCTGGTTTTGCTTTTTTCGTCAAAATAAGTAGAAGACAATTTAATCGCTTCGTCTAAAGAAGTTCCTTGAGACGAAACCATTCCTGGACTCATACTTTGCAAGAACATTTTGGCAACGCTGTAATCTGATGTAATAGGTAAAACTGGGAAAGCGCTTCCTGCATACGCTACGATTCCGATTCTATCGCTTCCTAATTGGTTGATGATTTGCGAAACCAATTGTTTGCTTTTATCTAAACGGCTAGGAACAACATCCTCAGCAAGCATACTTTTAGAAACGTCGACAGCAAAAACAATATCAATACCTTCTCGTTTTACGGTTTCCATTTTGGTTCCAATCTTCGGATTTACCAAACCAATAATCAAGCAAGTTAGCGCCAAAAGAATCACGACAATTTTTAAAACTGGTTTAAAAACTGATTTCTCAGGGCTCAATCTTTTTACCATTTCCAAATCACCAAATTCACGTTGCGTTCTTCTTTTCCAATACATATTGAAAAGGAAAATACATACCACAATTGGGATAAGTAATAAGAGATATAAATATTTTTTTTCGTCTAATTCCATTTTTTAATTCTAGTTTTCAGTCTTATTTTTCAGTCTCAGTTGCAGCTGTTAACTGTAAACCTTGACTGCGACTAAAATATTAAATAAAGCTTCTGTAAACCGTATTTCTTAATCCAACTTCAAGTAATAACATTAAACCCGCAAATAAGACAAAAAACCTGTATTTTTCGTCGTAATCGTAGAATTTCAATTCCTGAATTTCTGTTGTTTCCAGTTTGTTGATTGAGTTATATATTTCTGCTAATTTATCATTGCTTGTTGCTCTAAAATAAGTTCCATCGGTTTTTCTAGCGATGTTTTTCATCAGCTTTTCATCGATTTCAACTTTTTGCATTTTAAATAAGAAACCACCATTTGGAGCGTATGCGTATGGAGACTCTGCCATTCCGTTACTTCCAAGACCAATCGTGTATACTTTAATTCCATATTGTTTTGCAATATCAGAAGCTGTTTCTGGTTCAATAAAACCAGCATTGTTGACACCATCGGTAAGCAGAATGATAACGCGGCTTTTTGCTTTACTATCTTTTAAACGATTTACAGCAGTTGCCAATCCCATTCCAATTCCCGTTCCGTCTTGTAATGTTGTATCGTATTTAATTCCTTTTATCGCTTCAAGAATAATCGCTTTATCACTTGTAACTGGCGTTTTGGTGTACGCTTCAGAAGCATACAAAACCAATCCGATTCTGTCGTTTGGTCTTTCTTCAACGAAATCTGCTGCCACTCTTTTTAAAGCTTCCATACGGTTTGGCTTTAAATCTTTTGCTAACATAGATCCAGAAACGTCTATTGCCATTACAATATCAATTCCTTTTGTTGTTTTAGTCTGATTGCTGATGTCTACAGTTCTTGGTCTTGCTAAAGCTATAATTAATGCGCTTAAGGCTAAGATTCTAAAAACATATAAACAAGGTTTTAATTTTGTAAGCAATGATTCGCTGTTCTGAAAACCTGCTGTCGAACTCATTTTTAAAGTAGCCGACTGCTGGTTGCGTTTCCAGAAAAACCAAATTACTGCAATCGGAATTAATAGAAACAACCAAAGAAATTCTGGATTTAAAAAAGTGATCTTGCTCATTAGTTGCCTGCTCTTTGAAGTTCAACAGAATTTAATATTCGGGTCGTGATTTCATTAGCATAAGTATCGCCCTCTTCGTGTAAAATCATAATTTGCTGTAAACCTTGATCTTGTTTGAAAAGAAGTAATTCGTAATATGCTTTTGTACTCGTTTTAGTTGCAGGATTAAGAACTGTCATTGTCCCGTAGCCTTTTACTCCCTGAATACCTTCGTTAGTTTGAAAATCTTCTTGTTTTACAATAATATTTTGTCCGCCTTGAGCCTCAATAATTTTTATAGTTCCTTCTAAGGTTTTATTTAAATCAATATCGGTTGGCTGTTTAAATTTAGACGTTGAAACGGTTACATAAAAATTGTCAATCATGCTTCCGTATGCAAAAAGCTGCATTTCTTTAATAAGTGCCATTGCTTCTTTTGGAAGTGTTTTTTGCGCATCCATTCTTTTTAAAACCTTTGGAGTTTCAATGATAACTGCAGGACTTCCGTAAGCGCTTTTTACCCATTCGCCCTCTAATAATTCTTTTGAAGGATGGCCAATTACATTGTCTTTTACATAATTGAAGCCTTTGGTAACAACAAAGAAAGTTGTTGTAGCAAACAATAAAAGTATGATAGCTGCAACAGCGTAACCAATTCTGGCATTACGTTTTTTGCGAAGTTGTTCTTTAATTTGTTTTTGTCTTTGCGCTTCATTTAATAACTGATCTTCGATTTCTTCTGGGACTTCAGTTGGAATCGCATTATCAAGAGTTAAAATTACTTTCTGAATTTTATTTCTATCATCTGTAATTTCAAAATCAAGCGGTTTAGATTTCGCAAACTTTACCAAATCGGCCTGACGTAAAACACGCTCTAAATTTTCAACCGTTTCTGGCGTAAGCGTCATTTTCTTTTTAGTAGAGGCTTCTCTAATTGCTGTAATTAACTCAGAAGTTGTACTTTCCATTGCTGGAATATGAATCGCTTCTTCAATATAATTTCTCGCAATATCGGTTAATTCACTATAATATTCTTTGATTTCTCCTTTTTGAACAAGTTCTTTTTGCTCCAGATTGTTCAGTAAACTTGTCGCTTTTTCGATAGGAGTTTTATAAACTTCTTCTTCGATTTTTTTAAGTTGGCGTTTTTTAACATACCAATAAACGAAAGCGCCAATTCCTAAAATTGCTAGAACTATTAAAGCGTAAATCCACCAATTTCCCATTCCTTCATCAACAGAAGAAATATCTTTGATGTCGTACATTTTTTGCTGTAAAGTATCGACTTTTACGGCAGCTACTTCCACTTTAATTGAATCAGTGTAAAAAGGCTTTTTATCGATTAAAATCTTAATGCTCGGAATTGTATAACGACCAGAATCAAACTGCGTTAAACCATATTTTTTGATAAGTTCGTAATTAGTCGCATCTTTCTTAACTGTATCGATTGGATAAGACTGAATTACTTCTAACGGACCAATATTTTTAAGTTTAGGAAATTCAACTTTTGATGTTGAAGTCACAACCGTTTTAAGCGTCAGTTTGAACTCAGCACCAATTTTGTTTTTGGTCGTATCAATGCTTGTTTCTACTTGTTTCTGCTGAGCAAAAATCATAGTAGAAAAAAGCAATAAAAATATATAAAGTTTAAATTTCATTTGATTAACGATTGAAGATTAACGATTTTCGATTTTTGATTTTTCTTAGGATTGTCAATAGTTTTCTAAAATTGTAATCTTTAATTTTTATGAATTGATTTTTGATGTTTTAATGCTGGATACAAAAATTGAAATTAATTGATTTGCTTCTATTTTTACTTGCATTAAACCTTCACGGTCTGTTGATAAATTTGCTTTTTCTATAATTTTTAAACATACAAATGTTTCTCTTAATTCTTTTAAACAAATTCCCATTTTATGAATAAAATCTTTTTTGCTTTCTGCACTTTGCGCTTCTCCGTAATTCAAAGCTGGCGATGTTCCTGATCTAATTATTTGTCCCGACAAATGATTTCCTGCATAATTTTTTTCAAACTTACTTGCTATAATTATAATTGTTGCAGCAAAATCAATCAATCTATTTTCTAATTCTTGTTTAGTCATTTTTAAATACTTCCTTAATCATAAATCATTCAACATCATAAATCAAAAATCGTTAATCAAAAATCAAAAATCTCTATCTCGATTTGAAATAGCCTAATAGTTTAGTAACGTAATTTTCATCAACTCTGGTATTGACAATTCCTGCTCCAGATTTACGGAAAGTATCTTTAAAGTAATTCAGCTTTTCTTGATAATGTTTCTCGTAGTTCATTCGAACAGCTTTCGAACCTGTATCAACCAATTGAATTTTTCCCGTTTCGGCATCCAACATATGAACCATTCCTAAATTTGGAATTTTTTCTTCGCGAATGTCGTACACACGAACACCTGTAATGTCATGTTTTTTAGAAGCAATTTTTAATGTATGCTCATAAGAATCAGACATAAAATCGGAAATCATAAAAATGATGGCTTTCTTTTTCTGGGTTCCAGATAAAAATTTCAAGGCTTGCGCAATGTCGGTTTTCTGGCTTTTTGGTTCAAATTCGATCAATTCACGAATGATGCGAAGCACGTGCGAACGTCCTTTTTTTGGCGGAATATACAATTCTACAGTATCCGAAAATAATATTAAACCAATTTTATCATTATTTTGTGTAGCCGAAAAAGCCATCGTTGCCGCAATTTCGGTTACGATGTCTTTCTTGAATTGATTTTTAGACCCAAAAGATTCCGAACCCGAAATATCAACCATTAAAACCATGGTCAATTCGCGTTCTTCTTCAAATACTTTAACGTGAGCTTCGTTGTAGCGTGCGGTTACATTCCAATCGATGTTACGAATATCATCTCCGTATTGGTATTGACGCACCTCGCTAAACGTCATTCCTCGTCCTTTAAATGAAGAGTGGTATTCTCCCGAAAAGATATGATTACTCAATCTTTTGGTCTTGATTTCTATTTTCCGTACTTTTTTTAAAAGCTCTTTTGTATCCATTTCTTTAGTTTTCAGTCGCAGTTTTCAGTCGCAGTTTATTGTAATGTGTTTACTGTGACTGAAAACTGAAAACTATTTTTAAGGTACCTCAATCTCGTTAACGATTTTGTTGATAATGTCTACAGAAGTAATGTTTTCTGCTTCTGCTTCGTAAGTGATTCCAACTCTGTGACGTAATACATCGTGAACAACTGCACGAACGTCTTCTGGAATTACATAACCACGACGTTTGATGAAAGCATAACATTTTGCGGCATTAGCCAAGTTGATACTTCCACGAGGAGAAGCTCCAAAACTGATAAGCGGTTTTAAATCGGCTAATTTGTATTTTTCTGGGTAACGTGTAGCGAAAATAATATCAAGAATATATTTCTCGATTTTTTCGTCCATATAAACTTCACGAACAGCTTCCTGAGCACGTAAAATCTGATCTACAGAAACTACAGGATTTACTTTTTCGTAAGTTCCTTTTAAGTTTTGACGAATTACAAAACGCTCTTCATCAATTTTTGGATAATCAATAACGGTTTTCAACATAAAACGGTCAACTTGTGCTTCAGGAAGTTGGTACGTTCCTTCTTGCTCAACTGGGTTTTGTGTTGCTAATACTAAAAACGGACGATCTAATTTGAAAGTAGTATCACCAATAGTAACTTGTTTCTCCTGCATCGCCTCTAATAACGCCGACTGAACCTTTGCAGGCGCACGGTTAATCTCATCGGCAAGTACGAAATTGGCGAAAATTGGTCCTTTTTTAATTGAGAATTCGTTTGCTTTAATATTGTAAATCATGGTTCCGATAACATCGGCAGGTAATAAGTCCGGCGTAAACTGGATACGGCTGAAAGATCCTTGAACCGCTTGAGAAAGCGTGTTGATGGCTAAAGTTTTTGCCAGACCAGGAACTCCTTCCAATAAAATATGCCCTTGTCCAAGTAATCCGATCAATAGACGCTCGACCATATGTTTCTGACCCACAATAACTTTGTTCATTTCCATTGTAAGAAGGTCTATAAAAGCACTTTCTCTCTCAATTTTTTCATTTATCGCTCTAATGTCTAAAGTCGTTGTATTTTCTTCCATATAAATATTTTTAAAACCTTGATTTTTACGCCTAATTTTTGAGAGTGCAAATTGAATATTTTTTGAGAAGTAAGATGTTAAAGAATGGTTAAAACTTCGACCAAAGACCTAATTTTAAGGACTAATTGTGAATCTATTTTTATATTTTTAAGAACTTTGATGATTATGTTTTATGAAAGCATAATTATTACCAAAAATAACGCATAACTATTATGAGCAAAACAGTCTTATCGCCTATAATTTCGGGCACTATGAATTGGGGAGTTTGGGATAAAAACCTTACAACCAAAGAAATGGAAAGCATGATACAGGTAAGTATCGAAAACAAAATTACGACTTTTGATCACGCGGATATTTACGGTTCGTATACGACCGAAGCCGATTTTGGAAAAGCCTTTCACGCAAGTAAAATTGATCGTGAAAAATTACAATTAATTACCAAGTGCGGAATTCAGATGATTGCTGAGAATCGCCTTGAAAACAAAATTAAACATTACGATTATTCTAAAGACTACATTATTAAGTCGGTAGAAACTTCTTTGAAGAATTTAAAAACAGATTATGTAGATGTTTTTTTACTTCACAGACCAAGTCCGCTAATGCAGGCTGATGAAATTGCAGAAGCAGTTGAAAAGTTAAAAGGTGAAGGAAAAATTATTGATTTTGGACTTTCAAATTTTACAAGTTCTCAAACAGAATTAATTCGTCAGAAAACAGAAATTAGTTATAATCAAGTGCAATTTTCTGCAACGCATTACGATGCAATGCTAGACGGAAGTTTAGATTACATGCAAACACAAGGAATTCGTCCTTTATCATGGAATCCGCTTGGGACTGTTTTTAGAGAAGATACGAAACAGACTCGCCGTTTGAAAAAACTGTTTTCTACTTTATTAGAAAAATATCACTTAGGTGCAGATACGCTTTTATTGTCTTGGATTCTAAAACATCCAGCAAAAATAATTCCGATTGCAGGAACAGTAAATATTGCAAGAATTCAATCTTTATCAAAAGCAATTGAATTAGAGATGGATACAGAAGATTGGTTTGCTATCTGGACAGAAAGTATGGGCGATGATGTGCCTTAATTTTTAAGTGTTCAGTCGCAGTTTTTAGTTTTCAGTTTCGTTCTGAAAAAAATAAACACATAGAAACATAGATTTTTTTTGCTTGTAAAAAGAAGCTTTTAGCGTTTCACTTTCATATAGCTATGTGAATTGATGTAAAATGAAATGCCTTTTTTAGATAAAGTTGAACTATGTTTCTATGTGTTAAAACAAAATATTTACAATGAAAAAAACAGTTTTAATTACTGGCGCTACAAGCGGAATTGGAAAAGCAACGGCTCAGATTTTAGCAAAAAATAATTATAAAGTGGTGCTTTGCGGAAGACGTCAAGACCGTTTAGAAGAACTTCAAAAAGAACTTTCTGCTTTTACAGAAGTGCATTTTTTGGCGTTCGATGTTCGTGATAAAGAAGATGTGCTGCAGAAAATTGGTTCTTTACCAAATGATTTTGCTACAATCGACGTTTTAATTAATAATGCAGGAAATGCTCATGGTTTAGATCCGATTCAAAATGGAAATTTAGACGATTGGGATGCAATGATTGATATTAATGTAAAAGGACTTTTGTACGTTTCAAAAGCGATAATTCCGCAGATGGTTGAAAGACAATCGGGACATATCATTAATATTGGTTCGACTGCTGCTAAAGAAGTTTATCCGAA
Source organism: Flavobacterium sp. HJSW_4 (assembly GCF_042436695.1). Taxonomy (NCBI): domain Bacteria; kingdom Pseudomonadati; phylum Bacteroidota; class Flavobacteriia; order Flavobacteriales; family Flavobacteriaceae; genus Flavobacterium; species Flavobacterium sp. HJSW_4. Next base: position 177,131 of record NZ_JBHNPP010000007.1, on the reverse strand, counting down.
CGGAAATGTGTATTGCGGTTCTAAACACGCTGTTGATGCAATTACTTCCGGAATGCGAATCGACTTGAATCCGTTTGGAATTAGAGTTGGTGGAATTCACCCAGGAATGGTGGCGACAGAATTCAGCGAAGTTCGTTTTAAGGGTGATGTCGAAAGAGCTGCAAATGTGTATAAGGGATTTGATCCATTACAAGCTGAAGATATTGCAGATATTATTCACTTTGTGGTTTCAAGACCTTATCATGTAAATATCGCTGATTTGGTTGTTATGAGTACTGCACAGGCGTCTTCGACAATTGTGAAAAAAAATATTTAAAAATTAGAGCGTTAGACTTCTTAGAAGTTGGATCTTTAGATTATCTTAGGAATCTGAAAATCATAAATCTAAGAAGTCTAAATTTCTAAGTAAGCCCAAAGAAGATGATTAATAAGCGCCTTTTAATTAAAAATCTCCTCGCTCATAATGACGAAAGCAGTTTTTATGATAAGAAAAGGCAATTGAATCTTCATTCGAGAGAAGGCAAAGGAAAGTTTTTAAAACACATTTGCGCGTTATCCAATTCTAACCCAAATAACAATTCTTATATTGTGGTTGGAGTAGAAGACCAAGATAATGAAATTGTAGGCGACGATTTCTTTGACGATAGTCGAATTCAGAATTTGGTCAATGCATTTTTAGAAAATCCTCCAAAAATTCAATATGAAAACGTTCCTTTTCCGAATCTTCCAAAAGACAAAGTAATCGGACTGGTTACAATTAAACCTAAAAGTAAAATCTCTTACTTTAAAAAAGGAATTCACACCATTCTCGCCAATAGTATTTTCATTAGGCGCGGCAGCAATTCGATTCCGTTGGAAGAACATGAGGAAATTGAAAAAAGCAATCAGAATACAGAAACGGTAATCGGAATTGAGAACAGTTCTCGAAACAGCATTCAGTATACTTTAGACGGTGTTATCGATTTTATGAATTTCAGGCATAAAGATATGTCGCCAAAATATCGAGTTTTTAAAGAATTATTTGTGATTTGCTGGGCGGGAGTTCCAAAAACAAATAGAGAAAAAACGTTTCTTTCGAGAGTCGATATCGAATTGATAAACGAACAGATTAAGCTTTTTTATTCGGCGCAAGATGTGGTTACAATCGAATATAACGACGATACTTTTACCATTACAGAATATGTTCCGCTGGGGTTAAATGACAAAACGAGTTATTATCCTTTAGAAGAACAAACGATTCATTTTTTCGATAACGGTTATTATAAAATTGATCGTCAGATGCTTTTTCAGCCGCCAGAATTCAACCGAAAAATGTTGTACCATATCTACAATTCAAATATGGCTTTATTGGCAAAACTTCAAAAGGAAATTGCTTTGTCTGAGCGCGAAATGAAAGATTTAGAAAATCTACCTTCAACTTTCATGATTTGCTATTTGAACGGATTTGAAGATGCCAGACAAAAATTAATTGATGCGAAAATGCTTCTCAAACCGTATAAAAATATTTATTCTTCGTTTAAAGAAGCGCTGAGGGTTTTGCGTAAAATGAAGTATGATGTTCAATAAAGATTCTAAGGTTCTAAGATGCTAAGATTCTGAGTTTTTTCTGTAGAGACGCACTGCAGTGCGTCTAAAATTTTGTTTTTTTATTGAAAATTCAAATATTTTTGTACTTCTTCGTACGGAAATAAAAGCTCTTTTGGGCCATCTGCATAGGATGCTGCTTCATATGAATTGTAATATAAAAGTAAACCTGCAGAGGTGTAAAAAATGTTTTGAGGCAGTTGAAATTTATCGTTTTCAAACATTAAACCTGTCGCATTGATATTGGCTGTTTCTGGAATTTTATATTTTGCTCTGAATGTTTTTTCGGCGAAAGCCTTAAACTCTTTTTCGTTTTTAAATAACTTATTATTGAAAATGGTTTTTCCAGTTTTTTTATCGAATAATAACGAACGATAGCCCTGATAGCCATGAGCGCCACCAGTGAAAGTATAATGATCAATTTTAAGGTTTAAGATTTGGTCAGATTCAAATTCGACATTTCCGATTATTTTAGCTTCCCAGCCAAAAGTATCATTTGGAAATTTTTGATGCATTTCTTCGTATGAAGCAATAAACGATTTTGCCAATGATTTGTAATCATCAACTTTTACCGAATCTTCTTCAAAAAAAACAATCTCTTTAATAACAGCAAAGGCTTTTTTATTGATGCTGTCTGATATTACTTTAACATTTTTAGCAATTGGAACTTCTATTGTAATTTTAGGGCAATCATTTTTGCATGGGACAGCAGATTTCTCTTCAAACGTTTCACTTTCAAATGAAAGCTCTTTTTTGCAACTTGTAAAAATCAAACACAAAAAGATTATAAATATGTAATTTTTCATATCAAAAAGTGTTAATTATCTACAAAGGTAAGAAGTTGTGTCGCGATAAAATAAATTAAGCGGTAAATTTGTAGAAGAATTAAGGAAATAAAATTTATAACTATATGAAATTCAATACAAAAGTAATACACGGAGGTCAGCATCATGATCCAAGTACAGGCGCTGTTATGCCGCCAGTGTATCAAACTTCAACATTTGTACAAACAAGTCCAGGGAAACCTTTGGCAGATTACGAATACAGCCGAGCTTCAAACCCAACACGTACAGCTTTGGAAGACGCGCTGGCTAGTATTGAAAACGGAACTCGCGGATTAGCATTTTCTTCTGGTCTTGCAGCTACAGATTGCGTTTTAAGATCTTTTAAAGCTGGAGACGAAATCATCGCAATGGATGATTTGTATGGCGGAACTTACAGAATGTTCTCTCGCGTTTACAAAGATTCGGGTATTAAATTTCATTTTGTTGATATGACGAATATCGAAAAACTGAAAAGTTTAATCAACGAAAACACAAAATTAATCTGGGTAGAAACACCAACAAATCCGTTGATGAAATTGGCGGACATTCAAGAAATAGCAAAAATTACACAGAAGAAAAAAATCCTTCTTGCTGTAGACAATACTTTTGCAACGCCTTATTTGCAAAAACCTTTAGATTTAGGAGCTGATATTGTAATGCACTCTGCAACAAAATATTTGGGAGGACATTCTGATGTTATTGCTGGAGCATTAATTGTAAAAGACGAAGCGCTTGGAGAACAATTGCATTTTCAGCAATTTGCAACTGGAGCGACTCTTGGACCAATGGACAGTTTCTTGGTTTTAAGAGGAATTAAAACGTTGGCTTTAAGAGTTCAAAGACATTGCGAAAATGGAGAAAAAGTAGTTGAATACTTGAGTAATCATCCAAAAATTAAAACGGTTTATTATCCAGGTTTAAAAAATCATCCGTTTCACGAAATTGCTAAAAAGCAAATGAAAGCTTTTGGAGGAATGGTTTCTTTCGATTTTAAATCAGGAAAAAAAGAAGATTCTATTGCGTTTTTAGAAAAACTAAAAGTGTTTACATTGGCAGAATCTCTTGGTGGTGTTGAATCATTGGCGAATCATCCAGCTTTAATGACTCACGCTTCTATTCCTGCAGATAAAAGAGCAGAAGTTGGTATTAATGATGATTTAGTGCGTTTAAGTGTTGGAATTGAAGATGCAGAAGATTTAATTGCTGATCTAGAGCAAGCACTTTCTTAATAATATTCCAAAAAATAAAAATCCCAAATTCCAATTTTAATAATTTTGGAATTTGGGATTTTTTATATTTTAATTTTTCTGAATTTAGAATTCTAAGTAGTAGATATATCCGAAGTTAAACCAAACTTGCCAGTCGTTAGATTTATTTTCTTTATAAATATCTTTATTAGGATTTAATCCGTCAATCCAATCTGAGTTATACATTTGGAAACGAGTTTCAAACATTAAGTCGCTCATTGTAGTTATTTTGTAATGAACTCCAACAGCAGCTGTTGCAGATAAAACTACGCCATTTTCTGAAGAAAATCCATGTGCACGTCCATCAGATGGAGTTAGGTATTTTCCTGGAGTAACATTAGGGAAAGTCATGTCACCTAAATTAGATCCAATTTTTGTAGAATAATAACTTACCTGAAACCCGACAGCTCCATACGGACTGAAGCCACGAATTGTGTTTTCGAAGTCGTGGATTTTCATAAAAGGAGAAAATTCTATTTGGCCTCCTAAACCTATTAGGTTAGTGCTTGCGTGCATGTTTCTTAATTGCTGCGCAAATAATCCATTAGGTTTTCTCTCAACCCATTCTCCGAAATGTTTTAAGGTAGTTCTACTAAATGATAGGTCAGATCTTACTTTAAAATGTTCTGTGAAATAATTTTCTCGATTATTATTGGCAGAAAAATTAATGAAGTGCATGATTCCGACGCCAAAACCGGTGTTTCCAACGTTTGTGTCGAAGTTGTGCCTTTCGCCAAAATCGGACTGTAATGTAACTGGTCCAGCGTAGATTCCGATCTCTTGGGCTAGTCCTTGCGCTGAAATAGCAGTTGATATGCCAAATAGAGCAAGTAATGTGAAAAATAGGGGTTTAGACATTTTTTAGGGCTTACAAATCTCGGCAAATATATAAAAAACATAATCGATTCAAAATATTAAATTGATGTATTGAAAAATAAGTAGCAAAATACTTAATTTACTAACTTTTAAAAGGTGATTTGCATGTAAACAGCTACATGTAAAATGTGTTTATTTAGAATGTTTGAAAAAAACACAAATCGTTTCAAAAAAGTGAAAAATATAACATCGAATCATTATTTGCTATATCTTTGTCAGTTAAAACGAAAACGTTTTCTTAAACATGATTTCTTATTTATATAAGAGTAAAGATTAAACCTAAATTATCTGAAAAATTTATTTCAAAGATGGAACAAAAAATAAATGAATTTATGGCTCTAATTGAGTCAAAAAATCCAAACGAGCCAGAATTTCTTCAAGCTGTTAGAGAATTTGCAGAAACAGTTATTCCATTTATTGCAGATCGTAAAAAATACGATGGGAAAAACTTGCTATTAAGAATTGCAGAACCAGAACGTTCTATAATCTTTAGAGTTCCGTGGGTAGATGATAAAGGCGAAATTATTGTAAATAGAGGTTTCAGAATTCAAATGAACTCTGCAATTGGGCCTTACAAAGGAGGAATTAGATTTCACCATTCAGTAAACTTATCTGTTTTGAAATTCTTGGCTTTCGAACAAGTATTCAAAAATAGTTTGACTACTCTTCCTATGGGAGGTGGAAAAGGTGGTTCTGATTTTGACCCAGAAGGAAAATCTGATGCTGAAATTATGCGTTTCTGCCAATCGTTTATGACAGAATTATGTCGCCATATTGGTCCAGATCTTGACGTTCCAGCTGGAGATATCGGTGTTGGAGCTAGAGAAATCGGTTACTTATTTGGACAGTACAAAAGAATTAGAAATGAATTTACGGGAGTTTTAACTGGAAAAGGTTTGGCTTACGGTGGTTCATTAATCAGACCAGAAGCTACAGGATATGGTGTAGTTTACTTTACAGACCAAATGCTTCGTACAATTGGACACGAAATTAAAGGTAAAAAAGTCGCTATTTCAGGATTCGGAAACGTAGCTTGGGGTGTTGCCTTAAAAGTAAATGAATTAGGAGGTAAAGTAGTTACTATCTCTGGACCTGATGGTTATATCTATGACGAAGAAGGTATTTCTGGAGAAAAAATCGACCATATGGTTGAAATGAGAGCTACTGGAGATAATAGAGCAGAAAGATATTTAGAGAAATATCCAAATGCTATTTTCCACAAAGGGAAAAGCCCTTGGGAGGTAAAAGTAGATATCGCTATTCCATGTGCTACTCAAAACGAATTGAATGGAGACGATGCTCAGAAATTAATTGATAATGGTGTTCTTTGTGTAACTGAAGCTGCAAATATGCCTTCTACATTAGATGCTATTAAACTTTTCTTAGACAATAAAGTATTATTCGCACCAGGAAAAGCTGCAAATGCTGGAGGTGTTGCTGCTTCTGGATTAGAAATGACTCAAAACTCAATCCGTTTAAACTGGACTAGTGAAGAGGTAGACTTGAGATTGAAAGATATCATGGTTGGAATTCACAATCAGTGTAAAAAATACGGTGCAGAAGAAGACGGATATGTTAACTACGTAAAAGGTGCTAACATTGCCGGATTTGTAAAAGTTGCCGATGCTATGCTTGCACAAGGTGTAGTTTAAGATTTAATTACAATAATTATAAATACCCCCGTTATCCTTGATAAGATATCGGGGGTATTTTATTTGTACTAAAAATTAAATAAAATCCCGTTTGTATTATATTTGTCTATTCGAATACATTAAATGATGAAAAAAGTATTTTTCTGCGGTTTGTTTTTATTTCTAATTCAGTTATGCGAGGCGCAGAGCAAATTGTCTTGGCAAGGATATTTTTCATTTAATGAAATAAAAGACATTTCAGAATCGGCTACAGATATATTTGCGGCTTCGGAAAACGCATTGTTTTCAAAAAACACAACTGCAAACATCCTAAAATCTACTACAACTGTTGACGGACTGTCTGGTCAGACAATTTCTGCAGTTTATTATAGCGAAGCATTCAAAAAAACAATTATCGGTTACGAAAACGGGTTGATGATTTTGATAAATGATGTCGACGGAAGTATTGTAAAAGTGGTTGATATCATTAATAAACAATTACCAGCAAATACTAAAAAGATCAATCATTTTATGGAAAATAATGGATTGATATATGTTTCTTGCGATTTCGGAATTGTTCAATTCAATCTTAAAACATCACAATTTGGCGATACTTATTTTATTGGAGATAATGGAGCTGAAATCAGTGTTAGACAAACCACATTGTTTAACGGATTTATTTTTGCAGCAACTTCAACTGGGATTCGAAGAGCGGAGAGTACAAATGCTAATTTGATAGATTATAAGCAATGGTCGGTTGTAAATGCGGGAAGCTGGTCTGGTGTAGAGGCTTTAGATACAGAACTTATTGCAGTAAATGATTCTGGATATATTCATCGATTCAATTCAAGCACATTTGTTGGTTTTTCGCAATTGCCTCAAGCGGCTGTTGACATAAGAGCAAAAAATCATAATTTATTTGTTGCAACTGCAAATACGGTTTATGTATACAGTAATCAAATGGTGCTGAATCGCCAGATTACAAATTCTCAGGTTTTAGATAATACTTTGAATTTTAGCTGTGCAACAGAAGTTGGAAATCAGATTTTTATTGGAACAAAAGAAAAAGGTTTGTTTGTCTCTTCTTTAAATAACGCAACGGCTTTTGAGAATACCACGCCTAGCGGTCCAGTGCGCAACAATATTTTTTCTATAGATGCAGGCACAAGTGTTTTGTGGGCTGTTTATGGAGATTACGATGCAGTGTATAACCCATATCCTTTAGATAGCTACGGAATGAGTCGATTTAATGCTTCTGGATGGTTGAATATTCCATATTCTGATGTTTTTGATGCAAAATCGATTACAAGAGTATATGTAAATCCTAATAATGAAAAGCAGGTTTATGCTGGTTCCTTTTTTTCTGGATTATTGAAAATTCAAAATGATGTGCCAACTCTTTTATATAATGAAGAGAATAGCGGTTTAGAGTCAATTACGACAGAAGGACCAAACTATATAGATGTCCGAATTAATGCAACAACCTTTGATAAAACTGGAAATCTCTGGGTTACAAACAGTAGAATCAAAAACGGGTTGAAAGTTTTAAAAACAAATGGGCAATGGGGAAGCTATGCAATGACTTCAATTTTGGATGATGTAGAAGAAGAAAATTATTCGAGTATAGTTGTAGATCGTAATAATGTAAAGTGGCTTGGGACCTACAAAAATGGAGTTGTTGGATTTAATGAAACTACCAATACATTTAAAAAAATAACTGTAGGTGCCGATGCTGGTAATCTGCCAATTGCTGATGTTCGAACGATCGCTTTAGATACAAAAAATCAGCTTTGGATAGGAACAACAAAAGGTTTGAGAGTTTTGTCTAATGTCTCGAGTTTTCAATCGGAAAGTCAGTTAAAAGCAAATCCGATTATTATAACAGAAGATGATTTGGCACAAGAATTATTATACGAACAATATATTACTTCTATAGCAGTCGACGGAGCAAATAATAAATGGATCGGAACTGCAGATTCTGGTGTCTTCATGGTTTCGCCGAATGGTCAGGAAACAAAATATCATTTTACAATAAATAATTCACCGCTTCCAAGTAACTATATAAATGACATTAAAATAAATCCTAAAACTGGTGAAGTTTTTATTGCAACCAACAAAGGATTGGTTTCGTTTGGCGGAATTGCAACTGAAGCAAATGACGATTTGAGTAACGTATATGTGTATCCAAATCCGGTGCGCCCGACGTATACAGGAACAGTCAAAGTTGCAGGATTAATTGATAAAGCGAATGTTAAAATCACAGATATCGAAGGAAATTTAGTTTACGAAGTAACAGCTTCTGGAGGAACAATCGAATGGGATACAACCGCTTTCGGTAAATATAAAGTAGCTTCTGGCGTTTACATGGTTTTTATTTCTGCAGAAGACGGAGGCGAAACTAAAGTCAAAAAAGTGATGATTATTCGATAGTATTTAGTCGCAGTCTCAGTTTGCAGAAACTTGAAACTTGAAACAAAAAAACAAAAACCTTTGCAAGTCAAAACCAAAGCCATAGTAATTTCATCATTAAAATTTCAGGAAAAAAGCTTGATCGTAAAATGCTTTACGCTTTCTAGCGGACTGAAATCTTATTTTGTGCGTGACGCTTTTTCTAGTAGAAAGGCAAGTCAGAAAATTGCTTATTTTCAGCCTTTTTCGATTTTAGAAATCGACGCTGTTCATAAGAATAAAGGAACTTTGGAAAATTTCAAGGAAATAAAAACTGCTGTTCCGTTTCAGACTATTCACACAGATATTGTCAAAAGTACGATGGTAATGTTTCTTTCTGAAATGCTGCATCATTCCATTCAAGAAGAAGAAAAAAATGAACAGCTTTTTCTTTTTTTAGAAACAGCATTGACTTGGCTGGATAATCATGACGAAATTTCTAACTTCCATTTAATCCTACTTTTAGAAATTACAAAATATCTTGGCTTCTATCCTGATGTCTCTGAAATCGATTTGCCTTTTTTTGAAATGAAAGAAGGAATTTTTACGGTTTTCCACACTGCAACAGCACTTTCCGAGCATGAAACCGCTTTGTTTAAAAAACTTATTGATTTAAAGTTTGATAACAGTCAAAAAGTCTTTCATGTGGTTGAAAGGCAAATATTGTTAAAAGTTTTGATTGGTTTTTATTCTTCTCATTTAGAGGGTTTTAAGCAGCCAAAATCGCTCGATATTTTGAAAGAAATTTTTTCATAACCACATTTCTATTTTTATATATTTGCTCAGTAATTTTTTATTAAAAATAATTTTCATTTTTTAGTAGGAAAGTACGTTCTCATAAATAAATATTGCCAATAATTAAAAAAAATCTACCATGAAGAAAATTACGTTTTCGATTATTTTACTTCTGTCGGTAACGGTTTCATCAATTGCCCAAAGAAAATATGATGAAATAGTTACAACAGAAAATGCTGTCCAAGATTTGGTGCAGAATGGAATTACGGGGGTTGTTGTCTTTAAAGAAGGCGGAACTATCAAAGGACTTGATCCTGAAACTAAAAAAGTTGTATGGACTTTAACTAAAGAAGATTTTGGAGGTAGATCAGTATTGGATATCGCAGGTGATACAGATCTTACAAAACTTTTTGCAGATAAAAGTACTTTAACTAATGTGCCTGGAAGCCCATATGTAGAAGCTTATCTTGAAAGTAAATACCTTATTATCAATACTGATACAGGTAAAATTGTTTATAATTCATCAAAAGAGTCTTTCTGGGTTACTCAGTCAGATTTTATTCCTGAAACAAACGAGTATTTGCTTACTTTGAAAAAAGATGGCGATATGGCAATTGCTTTATTGGATATGACAACTGGTGAATTAAAATGGAACACAACTGTTGATAAAGCAAAATCATTGTTTAGCTTTTCTTTCAAAGAGTCAGTAAACACTAACATTGCTACAGTACACGGATCAGTAATTTACTATTTATTGTACGGAAAATTATATTCTTTTGATAGAGCTACTGGAAAGTTAAACTGGAAAGGTGAAGAAGATTATTCTAAATTCTTTTTAACTCAAAACGATAAAAACATTGTTGTAGTAAACAATGCTGGAACTTTCTCTTCAAAACAATATTTAAATGTATTGAATACAGAAACTGGAAAAAGTATCTGGAAAGAATCTATCAAAACAAAGAGAGTTGTTTATCTTGAGGATTGGGGAACTAAAATCTTAGTGGCTCATTTTAGCGGATTTAACTTTTTCGATTTAAAAACGGGTGAAAAAATCTGGAAAAAAGATGCTCGTGGAGACGGTTTGAAAAGGGTAATTCCTATCGATCAAGATTTCTTATATGTTGCTGAAAACGAAATGATGTTGATCAACAAAGATGGAGAAAAACTTTGGAAAAAATTCATCGAAATCTCTGACGATAAAGAAGATCCAATTTACTACTTAGGTAAAGTTGGTGAAAAAGTAATGTACCTTACAGGAACTTACGGAAACATGGTAGATTATAAATCAGGAGTTAAACTTTGGAAACGTAATATTAAGTTTGAAAAAAGCCGTCCAGTTTTACCAACTTATGACGAAACTACAAATTCTTACTTAGTGTATAATGATGAGAAATTATACAAATTTGATCCAAGCATCAGTGATAAACCTGAGCCATTTGCTAAAGTAAATATCAAAAAAGAAAAAGAATTAAACAGTATCGAACAATTTCCTTGGGGAGTTGTGCTTTCAGGACCACTTGAAGTAATGGGTGTTAATATGGATGGTACAGTTAAATATCACCTTACATATACACAACCAGGAGAAGGAACAAGACGTCTTATAAAAAGTGCTGCAATTGTGGGAAGCATTGGTTTAGGAATTGGTTCAGGAGTAAGTTCTGTTAAAGGTGCTGATTTGACTATGACATATCGTGATGCTGATGGTAACATGAGAACAGTAGTTGCAAAAGGAGATCAGACAAATAAGGATCAGGCAAAAACTTATGCAGCTGGATCAGCGGCTTTAGGTATAGTAGCTGCTAAATTCAACACTCGTTTTAATGCAATGAAACAAAACAGAGACTTCTCTTATATTTTTGCAAAAGCAGATTCTGGAGAAAAAGTTTTGGTGAAAGTGAGTAAAGTTGATGGAGTTGAAGTTGATAAAATTATTTTCAACAACAACAAACCAATTTATGAAATTGACCCTGCAACTCAGAACATTTTTTATGTTTCTGATAAGTCAATTCAGATTTTCAACAAGAAAGAAAAATAAAAAAAAACACAGCCATCAGGATCTGATTCTGATGGCTTTTTTTTGCCTATGAAAAAAAGACTACTCCTTATTGCTTTGCTTGTAATTGGTTCAATTCAGGCGCAAGAAAAAATAAGCTCAAAAAAGAAGAAATTTTATATTCCAGTAATTAAGTATTCAGAATTTCCTGTGCTTGATAATGTATTGACCCAAACTGCCTTTTATCAGATGGACAAATCATTGCAAGAAGAAGAATCCAATCTGAAAAAGCATTATTTTAATATCAACGGATTTATAAAAGATCCTGTAAATGGAAAGCTGAAAATCTATCTGACTTTTGCACTTCCTAGGTATACTACGACGCAAATCGATAGTACCTTTGATAAAAAAACAAATAGATGGACCTACGGTGCGCATTCGAATTATATTACAAACGTAAGATTGGATGTTAAGTATGGTGATAAAATGATATTGACTAAAGATTTTGGAGGTTCAGAATCCTATTCAATAAGTGTTGGAAATAGTTTGGGGACTATGAAAGTTGCAGCTTCAGAACATGATAAAAAAATCAGGGCTGCAGTTAGCGATTCAGATTATACAGATGATGGTTTTGAAAATGTTATTTATAAAACGGCAGGGAGAGTTCAGGATTTCCTAAATTATAAATTTGGATATACAACAGGTGAATCTAAAGAAAGATTTGAATTTGTAACCTCAAAAGGACATTCAGAATACGCGCAAATGCTGGCTTTCGAAACTGAGATTACAGCTCAAATGGAGAAAGTAACGCTTGAAAAAGGTCTTGATGAGAAATTGTTGGCTCCGCATTTACAATATCTGGAAAGTCTATTGGTTAAATATCCGCCTTCGCCTGCAAACGTAAACATTCGTTTTATTGTCACAAATAATTTAGCCGAGACTTATTTTTTACTTGAAAATAAAGAGAAAGCATTGCTTTATGCTAATTTATTAGTCGAAAATGATAAACAGGATTCAAGAGGTTCTTCAATTATTGAAAGGGTAAATAATGCCAATTTTGCTGATAAAAAAATTAGAAGTCATACCAATCGTTTTGCTGAACTTAAAAAGTTAGGGCTTAAAATAGAAGAAGAAAAAGAAGAGAAAAGGTTAGCGTTTTTCGAAAAAATCCAACAGCAGGACGCTGAGTGGGAAATCGAAAAATCGAATCGTGAAGTTTACTTGGAAAAGATCAAAACGCAAAGACATAATTTGCTTGATTCTGTACCGTATCAGTTAAATGCAAATCTTTTGGCAAAAGTAATCGATAATCTTGGAGGAAGCCAAGCACTAAAGAAAGTGGAAAAAGCACATTTACTTTCTAAGATTTCGATAGAAGGGACAAAAATCCCTCAAACAGAAGAAAAATGGGCAACAAACACGCATTATCTTCTTAAGAAAAAAATGCCTGAAGCGTATTACGAAATAGTGAATGGTCCAGAAGCTTGGAGCCATGATGATCGCGAAACAGGTGTAAATGCTAAATGGGCAAAGCTAACGGCATACGATTACAGTAATTTGTCTAAAAATGTTGACTTAGTGAACTTTTTAACTGATTTAAGACTTGATTTATGGAATAATTTCGAAGTTTTAGGCGAAGAAATGTATGAAGGAAAAATGTGTTATCATTTAAATTATTTTGAAAAAACATTAAGCTCCGGAAACAGAACAATTCCAAAAACAGATTATCACGTTTTTATTGATAAAGAAAACTTTAATATAGTTTCTACTGAGAAAACAGAATTTGACAATGGTAATAAAAGTTTTTTCGAAAGAAAATTATTTGGTGATTACCGACCTGTAGCGGGATTAAATTCTGGAAAAATCCCTCATAAGATTAATTATGAAATTGAAGATTTTAACGGTGAAACTCTTTATCAGGAAACACGTGAAAAAGTAGAAGTAAATCCCGTTTTCGGAAATAGAATTTTTATGAAAGAAGTTTATTTCGGAGGGTTCAAATAAGATGTAAAGCTTATACGAAGCTTTTTAAGAATTGGTTATTTTTTGATTTTATTAGCTCAGAAAAATGAGAATAATGTCAGAAAGTAACCAATTCTTCTGTTTTTGTATCTATTATCTCAACAAAAGTTTGTGAAATTTAAGGAAATTGGCGGTCAATAGTTCAAAATTTCTTACTTTCGCACCTCGTTTAAGAAAAGGATAAAATGAGTACAAAATTTACTGAATACAAAGGACTTGACTTACCAACTGTAGCGTCTGAAGTTCTTGATTTTTGGAAGAAAGAAAATATATTTGAAAAGAGTGTAACAACTCGCGAAGGTGCTGAGCCTTTCGTATTTTTTGAAGGTCCGCCTTCAGCAAACGGATTGCCTGGAATTCACCACGTAATGGCACGTGCGATTAAAGATATTTTTTGCAGATATAAAACTCAAAAAGGTTTTCAAGTAAAAAGAAAAGCTGGCTGGGATACTCACGGTTTACCAGTAGAATTGGGTACCGAAAAAGAATTAGGAATTACAAAAGAAGATATTGGTAAAACGATTTCTATCGAAGAATATAACGAAGCGTGTAAAAAAACCGTTATGCGTTATACAGACGTATGGAATGACTTGACCGAAAAAATGGGGTATTGGGTTGATATGGAAGATCCGTATGTGACTTATAAACCAAAATATATGGAGTCTGTTTGGTGGCTTTTGAAACAAATCTATGATAAAGGTTTGTTGTACAAAGGATACACAATTCAACCATATTCACCAAAAGCAGGAACTGGATTGTCTTCTCACGAAGTAAACCAGCCTGGAGCTTACCGTGATGTGACTGATACTACAATTGTGGCGCAGTTTAAAACGTTGCCAGAAACTTTGCCTTCATTCTTGCAAGGTTTTGGAGATATCCACATTTTAGCTTGGACGACAACTCCTTGGACACTTCCATCAAACACCGCTTTGACAGTGGGTCCAAAAATCGATTATGTTTTAGTTAAAACTTTCAATCAATATACTTTTGAGCCAATCAATGTTATTTTGGCTAAAAACTTAGTTGGAAAACAATTCGGAAAAGGATTTTTCTTAAGTGAAGACGATGCTGATTTTGACAATGTGAAAAACGGCGACAAAAAACTTCCTTACAAAATCTTAACTGAAGCAAAAGGAAAAGATTTAGTAGAAATCCGTTATGAGCAATTATTGCCTTACGTGTTGCCTTATGAAAATGCTGAAAATGCATTTAGAGTAATCGCAGGTGATTTCGTTACAACGGAAGATGGAACAGGAGTAGTGCATACAGCTCCGACTTTTGGTGCAGATGATGCTAAAGTAGCAAAAGAAGCAAAACCAGAAGTGCCGCCAATGTTGGTTTTAGACGAAAACGGAACTCCAGTTCCATTAGTAGATTTACAAGGAAAATTCACTTCTCATTTGGGTGATTTAGCTGGTAAATACGTTAAAAACGAATATTATGATGCAGGACAAGCTCCAGAGAAATCTGTAGATGTTGAAATCGCTATTCGTTTAAAAGAAGAGAACAAAGCTTTTAAAGTTGAAAAATACGTGCACAGTTATCCACACAGCTGGAGAACAGACGAGCCGTTATTATACTATCCCCTAGATTCATGGTTCATCAAAGTAACCGATGTAAAAGATAGAATGTTCGACCTGAACGAAACTATCAACTGGAAACCTAAATCTACTGGTGAAGGACGTTTTGGAAATTGGCTTAAAAATGCCAACGATTGGAACTTATCTCGTTCTAGATATTGGGGAATTCCATTGCCAATTTGGAGAACAGAAGATAAAACGGAAGAAGTTATTATCGGTTCTGTTGAAGAATTGTACAATGCAATCGAAAAATCGATCGAAGCAGGTTTCCAAAAAGAAAATCCGTTTAAAGGATTTGAAATCGGAAACATGTCTGAGTCAAATTATGATTTAATCGATTTACACAAAAATGTAGTTGATGGACTTACTTTAGTTTCTGCTTCTGGGAAACCAATGAAGCGCGAAAGTGATCTAATCGACGTTTGGTTTGATTCTGGAGCAATGCCTTATGCACAATGGCACTATCCATTTGAAAACAAAGAAAAAATTGATGGCAACAAAGATTTTCCAGCAAATTTCATTGCAGAAGGAGTAGACCAGACTCGTGGATGGTTCTATACTTTGCATGCAATCGGAACTTTGGTTTTTGATAAAATAGCTTACAAAAACGTAGTCTCAAACGGTCTTGTTTTGGATAAAAATGGAATTAAAATGTCTAAGAGTAAAGGAAATACTATAGACCCATTTAAAACTATTTCAGAGAACGGTCCTGATGCTACACGCTGGTATATGATTATGAATGCAAATCCGTGGGATAACTTGAAGTTTGACCTTGAAGGAATTGCTGAGGTTAAACGTAAATTCTTCGGAACACTTTACAATACCTATTCATTCTTCTCGTTATATGCTAACATCGACGGATTTAAATACGAAGAAGCTGAAATTCCGTTAAACGAAAGACCTGAAATCGATCAGTGGATTATTTCTGAATTACATTCGTTAATCAAATTTGTTGACGAATGCTACGAAGATTACGAGCCTACAAAAGCAACAAGAGCGATTTCTGACTTCGTTCAGGAGAATTTAAGTAACTGGTACGTTCGTTTATGCCGTCGTCGTTTCTGGAAAGGTGAATATGCAAAAGATAAAATCGCAGCTTACCAAACGCTTTATACTTGTTTGCTTACAATCAGTAAATTGAGCGCTCCAGTGGCTCCATTTTTTATGGATAAATTGTATCGCGATTTAACAACTTCTACGGGAACCGAGGATTTTGCTAGTGTTCACTTGGCTGAATTCCCAAAATTTGTCGAAAACTTTGTTAATAAAACGTTGGAAAGTAAAATGCAGAAGGCGCAAACGATCTCTTCTTTGGTGTTATCACTACGTAAAAAAGAGATGATTAAAGTGCGTCAACCTTTGCAAAAGGTAATGATTCCAGTACTTGACGAGAATCAGCGTGCTGAAATCGAAGCTATTTCGGACTTGGTAAAAGCGGAGGTAAATGTTAAAGAAATTGAACTTTTAGACGATGCTTCTGGTATTTTGGTAAAACAAATTAAGCCTAATTTCAAAGCTCTTGGGCCACGTTTCGGAAAAGATATGGGTCTGATTTCTAAAGAGATACAAGGTTTTTCTGCTGAGCAAATCAATCAGTTGGACAAGCAAGGGACGCTAGATATTGTTATTGCAGGAAATAGTGTAACTTTATCACTAGAAGATGTGGAAATTACATCACAAGATATCGAAGGATGGTTGGTTGCTAATTCAAACGGAATAACAGTTGCGCTTGATATTACTCTTACCGAAGAATTAAAAAATGAAGGTATCGCTAGAGAATTAGTAAATAGAATACAAAACATTCGTAAAGATTCAGGATTTGAGGTTACGGATAAGATTAAAGTTCAAATAAAACGAGACGGTATTTTAGAAGATGCAGTTTCAAAAAATGAAGACTATATTAAGTCTGAAACATTAACAGATGAACTGGTTTTTGCTGACGTTTTAGAAAACGGCACAGAAATTGAGTTTGATGACATTAAAACCATTATATTAATTTCAAAATAGTTAGAAAATGATAGATGAAATTACAAGATACTCTGATGCAGATTTAGCAGAGTTCAAAGAAATAATCCAAGCAAAAATTAAAAAAGCACAAGAAGATCTTGATTTGATCAAAAGTGCGTATATGAACGATTTGAATAACGGAACTGACGATACTTCTCCAACTTTTAAAGCTTTTGAAGAAGGAAGTGAGACCATGTCAAAAGAAGCAAACTCGCAGTTGGCTATCAGACAAGAGAAATTCATTCGTGACTTAAAAAATGCTTTATTCCGTGTAGAAAACAAAACTTACGGTATCTGTAAAGTAACAGGTAAATTAATTGGCAAAGAAAGGCTTAAAATCGTTCCTCATGCTACAATGAGTATCGAAGCTAAAAACTTGCAAAGATAAAATTGCGTAGAAATACGTAAGAGAGAAAACGCTCCTTTTAGGAGCGTTTTTTTTTGTTTAACATTTGACTATATACGCTATTGCTGATGAGTTTCTTCTTTGAAAGAAATTATTTATAATTAATCAAAATAAATTTAAATAAAGCGTGTTGTTTTTTGTAGGAACTTTTTGTTTTGATTAGGATATTGTTTTTTAAATAAAAAAAAACCGCCTTAAAAATAAGACGGTTAGATAGATTGAAATTCAAGAAAGTTATGCTAGGTTTTTTTCAACGTCAGCTTTGTGTTTTCTTAAAATAGCTCTTGTCATGCCTAAATTAGCTTTTGAAGCATCTGCAGCCAAATAGATCATGAATTTTTTGTTTGGAGAAATATCGATAATGTGAATTTGATTAGAAAGTGTAATCAAAATATCTTCGATGTCTTGGTTTAAGTTTAATGCTTTTACGGCACTTAGTTTAGCTTTTACAACTTCTAGGTTATATGCAGCGGCAAGTTCTGGGTCAAAACTAGGATCAACAGTTAAATTTCCAAAACTTAATCCAGATTCAATTTCTGTTACTGCGACAGCGATAAAGCCGTTTACGTTAGTTTTCATTTCATTTAAAAACACGTTTAAAAAATCATTGCTCATAGTTCATTGGGTATTTGTTAATAGAATTTTATATTATTTCAATAGTGAATTTTTGCTTAATTCGGCAGAAACTTCTTCTGTAGAACGCATTAATAACGCAAGGTTGCTTCCTTCTCTAGAAAAAGCAACAATAAAGTTGGAGCCACTTATTTTGTTTCCAACAATTACGCCCTCAGCGCTTTTTAGGTATAATTGCTTTAAAGAGCCTTTTTCTAAATCAATTAAGAATTTTTCGCTCATAGATAAAATTGCTGCGCTCATAGCGGCGATACTGTCTCCGTAATCTAGATTCAGTGAGGTAATTAGTTTACCTTTTCCGTTTAATATTAAAGCGGCAGTAGATTTTGTGCTGACAAGAAAGTCATTTAGAGTAGTTGTGATTTCGTTCATGATTTTGTAGGATTTGCAAAGGAATGTTAAATTCAGTTCATTTGGTATTTGGTTTCAAAAAATAATTCTTGTTTAACCTAAACAAGTGTTAATTTTTATTAACAAATATAAATTAAATTATGTATCATTGTAGTACCAAATCAGTAATAATTTAAATTATTTACTACGAAAAACTTACATTATGGCTAAAGTATTGAAATTCAAAGAAGTAAACTCTGATGTAGAGCGCAGAATGAAAGATTTTGAAAAACTGCGCGTTAAGTTTAAAGCTGATGTAAAAAAGGGAGAAGCTAAGAAATTGGCGGCCGGAAAAGAAAGCAAAGGGATATTTAAGTCCATTTCAGAATTCTTTTCCGACAGTCCAAAAACACCAGCCAAAGCTGCCGTGAAAAAGTAAACTTTACGAGGTTTAGATTAGCAGATAAACTTGTTTAGTTTGTTACAAAAGAATTAACGCTCCTTTAGGAGCGTTTTTTTTGATTAAATTGTTATTTTTGCCCATCAAAAAATTATAAAATGTCATTACGAAAAGCGTATTTCCTTATATTCTTAGTTTTAATTGTTGATCAGCTTTCTAAAATTTATGTCAAAACAAATTTTGTCCTAGGCGAAGAATTTGTAATTGCTGATTGGTTTAGAATTCATTTTATCGAAAATGAAGGAATGGCTTGGGGTACAAAAATACCAGGTGAATACGGAAAATTAATTTTGACAGTCTTCAGAATCTTTGCTGTTGTCGGAATTGGCTGGTGGCTTTCTGATTCAGTAAAAAAACGTCATTCTAATTATTTAATAGCAGCTATCGCATTAATCTTCGCTGGAGCGGCAGGAAATATTATCGATTCTGTTTTCTACGGAGTTATTTTTGATGACAGCACACATAACTTAGCTACTATTTTTTCTCCAGTACCTTACGGAACTTGGTTTCATGGTTTGGTTGTAGATATGTTTTATTTTCCTATTTGGGAAGGTGAGCTTCCAACTTGGCTGCCGATTTTTGGAGGAAAACATTTCGCTTTCTTTAATGCTATTTTTAATGTTGCCGATATAGCAATTTCTACAGGTGTAGGTATACTTTTGGTTTTCAATAAAAGAGCTTTTCCAAAACACTAAGTTTTATCGATTTCTCAATTTTATTTGATTTTTTAATTAATAGTGCGCTAGAAGTGCTATTTTTACGATATAAAAAATCAAAACTATGCAAAGTCCGTCTTTTTCCATTTATGATGCTTCTGCGGGATCAGGAAAGACTTATACTTTGGTAAAAGAATATTTAAAAATTATTCTTTCTTCACCAAAAAACGATGCATACCGAAATATTTTAGCGATTACTTTTACCAACAAAGCGGTTCATGAAATGAAAAGCCGTATTGTTGGTAATCTATCTGAATTTGCGAAAGACGATCCGTCTCCAAAAGCAGTAGATTTAATGGAAGATCTGTCTCGAGATACGGGGCTTTCGGTCATTAAAATTAAAACCAAATCGCAACAGATCATTAAGCACTTGATTCATAATTATGCTGCTTTTGATATTTCTACCATTGATAAATTTACCCATAAAGTTATTCGTGCTTTTGCGCATGATTTGAATCTTCCGATGACTTTTGAAGTCACTTTGGATACTGAAAATTTATTGGTCGAAGCGGTTGATGCTATTATTGCGCAAGCAGGTGAAGACGAAACATTGACGAAATTGCTCATCGATTTTACAATGGAAAAAACTGATGATGACAAGAGTTGGGATGTTTCGCGCGAGATTCTCGATACGGGAAGGTTGGTATTAAATGAGAATAATCGAAACGAAATTCTACATTTTCAAGACAAAACAATCGAGGAGTTTGTTGAGATTAAAAAGAAAATGCAAGCGCTTTGCAAAGAACTGGAAGAAATCAACGAAGGTTTGGCAGCGAAAGCAATTGAATTAATTGATAAAAACGGAATTGATCCAAAATCATTTTCAAGAGGAACTTTTCCGAATCATTTAGAAAGTATTCGAAGCGGAAAATTCAATCCAAAAAATAAAACCTTTCATGAATTTGATGATATTGCGATTAATAAAACGGCAAAAGACCGAGCATTAATTGAAAATATTATTCCAGAATTACTTCAGATATTAAAAGAGGTTTATCAAAATTTCGAAAAAAGAGATTTTTATAAAGCTTTCTTGAAAAATATTACACCACTTTCTTTGCTAAATACGGTGAGTAATGAGCTTGCTAAAATTCAATCTGAACAAAATATTTTATCGATTTCAGAATTCAATGCAATTATTCATCGCGAAATTCAGAATCAGCCAGCGCCTTTTATTTATGAGCGACTGGGAGAACGTTATCGAAATTTCTTTATTGATGAATTTCAGGATACTTCAGAAATGCAATGGCAGAATTTAATTCCGCTAATCGATAACTCACTTTCTGGTTTGGACGATTTAGGAAACAAAGGAACTTTGATGATTGTTGGAGATCCTAAACAATCTATTTATCGTTGGCGTGGAGGTAAAGCCGAGCAGTTTATTGAATTGAGTAAAGATGTAAATCCTTTTAATAATCCAGACAAACAGCTCAAACATTTAAATACCAATTACCGAAGTTATAGCGAGGTGATTGAGTTTAATAATGCTTTTTTTAAACTGATTTCGGCAGAATTTTTAAATGAAGATTATAAGGATTTGTATGAAAATCATAGTTTTCAAAATACGAATTCGAAAAAAGGCGGTTATGTAAATGTTTCTTTTCTTCCTATCATTGATAAAAATGAATTTGCGGATGAAGAAGAAGTTGTAGAGAAATCTGATTTATACGTTTTAGCAACTCTAAATACAATTCAGGAAGTAGTTAGGCAAGGTTTTGAATATAAAGATATTGTAATTCTGACTAGAAAAAGAGGTCAGGGAATTGCCATTGCCAATTATTTGACAGAACAAGGAATTCCGTTATTGTCTTCTGAAACTTTGATGATTCAAAATGCATCAGAAGTTCGTTTGATCATTCATCTTTTAAGATATTTAAATAACAGTGCCGACTTAGAATCAAAGGCTAATTTTTTGCATTTTCTTTCTTCGACAAAAGATCTATCAATGCCAGTGCATGATTTTATTGCTAAGGGAATGAGCTACAGATTTGAAAAAGAATTTGAAGAATGGCTTATGACTTTTGATGTTTCATTTTCTTTTGAAGACGTAAGAAAGAAATCTTTGTATGAAGCTGTGGAAATTATCATTTCTAAATTTATTCTTCCGTCTGAAGGAAATGCTTATGTGCAGTTTTTTCTGGATATTGTTTTAGAAAGAGATATTAGAAATCAATCTGGTGTTGCAGACTTTTTAGTTTTCTGGGATAAAAATTCGGAGAAGTTTAGTATTCCGTCTCCAGAAGGAAATAATGCCGTTCGAATTATGACTATTCATAAATCGAAAGGATTAGAATTTCCAGTCGTAATTATGCCTTTTGCGGATGAAGATTATAATCGAAAACCAAAGGATAAATTATGGTTGGATACTGAAGAAATAGATTTAGGAGTTCCAAAAGCTTTGGTTGATAACAGCAGTGCTGTTGAGAGTTTTGGAGAGAGTGCATCGGCAGTTTTTAATTTGAAAAAACAAGAAGAACTTTTAGATAATATAAATGTGCTTTACGTTGCTCTAACTCGTGCCGAAGAACAATTATATGTTATTTCTCAATCGCTAAAAGCCAAAACCGACGGCGAATACCCGAATAATATGGCTTCTTTTTTTATTAAATTTTTGATTAATCAAGGATTCTATGATGAAGAAAAATTGAACTACGAATTTGGAAATAAAACGAGGCTTTCAAAGGCTTTGAAAACGGTTGATACTGTAAAATCAATTCCGGTTGTGAGAGAAGTTTTAAATCCGAAAAATATTAAAATCGCACAGCGAGAAGCTTTAATGTGGGGAACTCATCAGCAAGAAGCTATTT
Organism: Flavobacterium sp. HJSW_4; assembly: GCF_042436695.1. NCBI lineage: Bacteria > Pseudomonadati > Bacteroidota > Flavobacteriia > Flavobacteriales > Flavobacteriaceae > Flavobacterium > Flavobacterium sp. HJSW_4. Next base: position 154,835 of record NZ_JBHNPP010000007.1, on the reverse strand, counting down.
CGTATGGAAATATTGTTCATGAGATTTTGGCTTTCGTTAAAGATAAATCAGATGTTGATTTGGCGGTAACAAAAGCATTAGAAAATGGCCTGATAACTTATGATCAAGTTGATCAAGTTTTGCAGACTTTAAAAGAAATTGTAAACCATACGGAACTGAATATTTGTTTTGATGGAAAAGATATCGTTTTAAATGAACAGACAATTGTTCAAAAAGAGGGAAGAATTTTAAAGCCCGACCGAGTTGTGTTTTTGGAAAACAAACAAGCGTATTTGCTAGATTATAAAACAGGAGCGGCTAATGCTAGATATCAGCAGCAGATTCAGGAGTATCAAGACGCAATTGAAGATTTAGGATATACAGTTTTGAAAAAAGCCTTGGTGTATATTGGAGCGGAAATTGAAGTGATGAATTTGTGAAAAAATTAATCAGATGTTAAAGAAAAAACGAAGCTTTATATTGGTTAAGCTGTTAATTTTTAACGTTTTAAATAAATAAAAAATGTACGGTAAAATAAAAGAACATCTGCAGAAAGAATTGCAGACAATTGAAGAAAATGGAATTTTTAAGAAGGAGCGTATTATTACTTCTCCTCAAGGCGCAGAAATCACAATTTCTACTGGAGAAACGGTGTTGAATTTTTGTGCTAATAATTATTTAGGACTTTCATCGCATCCTGAAGTAGTGCAAGCGGCTAAAGACGCAATGGATACACATGGTTTCGGAATGTCATCTGTTCGTTTTATATGCGGAACTCAGGATATTCATAAAACATTAGAGAAAAAAATTGCTGATTTTTATGGTACAGAAGATACGATATTATATGCGGCGGCTTTTGATGCGAACGGTGGAGTTTTTGAACCTTTATTGGGAGAAAATGATGCAATCATTTCAGATAGTTTAAATCATGCTTCTATTATTGATGGAGTTCGTTTGTGTAAAGCGGCTCGTTATCGTTATGAGAATAGCAATATGGAAGACCTAGAGCAGCAATTGATAAAAGCAAATGAAGCTGGGGCTCGTTTTAAATTAATTGTTACCGATGGAGTTTTTTCTATGGATGGCCTTGTCGCTCCATTAGATAAAATTTGTGATCTTGCTGATAAATATGATGCAATGGTAATGGTTGATGAATGTCATGCGGCTGGTTTTATTGGAGCTACAGGAAAAGGAACCCTTGAAGCAAAAGGAGTGATGGGAAGAGTGGATATTATAACAGGAACTCTAGGTAAAGCTTTAGGTGGAGCAATGGGAGGGTATACTACTGCTAAAAAAGAAATCATCGAGTTGTTGCGTCAAAGATCTCGACCTTATTTGTTTTCAAATTCATTAGCGCCTGCTATTGTTGGTGCTTCCATAAAAGTATTCGAATTATTAGAAAAAGACACTACTCTAAGAGATAAATTAGAATGGAATACTGATTATTTTAAAGAGGGTATGAAAAAAGCTGGTTTCGATATTATCGATGGAGATTCTGCAATAGTACCAGTTATGTTGTACGATGCAAAATTGTCTCAAACAATGGCAAACGAGCTTTTGAAACAAGGTATTTATGTAATTGGATTTTTCTTTCCAGTGGTTCCAAAAGACAAGGCTAGAATACGTGTACAGTTATCTGCAGCACATGAAAAAGAACACTTGGATAAGGCTATAAATGCCTTCACAGTTGTCGGTAAAATGTTAAAAGTTATATAATTACCATATCTGTTAAATTTTTGTAGGTTTTTTTTAACATTTCATTTTGTATTTAAAAAATTTGGTGTTACTTTTGCTTGTAATTAACTAAATTGTAATTAAAAAAATTAAGTATGAAACATCTTAACAAACTTTTAGTTGCTGTATTGATGGCGATGGGTTTAAATGCTCACGCGCAAGACAGTAACAATCCATGGGCGATCTCTTTCGGGGTTAATGCTGTGGATACTAGAACAAGTTCAGGAGCTGGTAGTGGATTTTTTGATCAGCACTTCTCTCAGCCATTCGCTGTAAAAGACAACTGGAACATTCTTCCTTCTTTATCTTACATTGGTGTGTCAAGATATGTTGGTAGCGGTTTCTCAGTTGGTTTACAAGGATCTGTAAACAAAATTGATAAATATGTTACTTTTGATCCGAGTAATTCTGCTCACGATTCAAGAGGTAACGTTGTGTCTAATCCTGGTGACTTAATGTACTACGGAATTGATGCTACTATCAAATATAGCTTCCAAGAATTAATCAAATCTAAAGTGATTGATCCTTCGTTATCTGTTGGTGGTGGTTACACTTTCTTCGGAGATAGCAGTTTCGGAACTGTTAACCCTGGTGCTGGTGTTACTTTCTGGTTTACTGATGCTATTGGTCTTGAGTTAGCTACAAGATACAAATGGGCTGTTAGTGGTGATAGACAAGATGTTGCTGGTGCTCCAGATGCTCCATCTCACTTCCAACACACTGCTGGTTTAGTTTTCAAATTCGGAGGTAAAGATACTGACGGAGATGGAATCTATGACAAAGATGATGCTTGTCCAGATGTTGCTGGTTTAAAACAATTCAACGGATGTCCTGATACTGACGGAGACGGAATCGTTGATGCTTCTGACGCTTGTCCAGATGTATTTGGTTTAGCTGCATTAAACGGATGTCCTGATACAGACGGTGACGGAATCGCTGATAAAGATGATGCTTGTCCAGATGTTGCTGGTTTAGCTGCTTTAAAAGGTTGTCCTGATACTGACGGTGACGGAATCGCTGATAAAGACGATAAATGTCCTACAGTTGCTGGTCCTAAAGAAAACGGTGGTTGTCCATTCTTAGATGCTGATAAAGATGGTGTTGCTGATAAAGATGACGACTGTCCTACAGTTGCAGGTCCTGCTAGTAACAGAGGATGTCCAGAAGTAACTTCTGAGGCGTTAGAAGATCTTAAAGTTCAAGCTAGAGCGGTATACTTCAACTCAGGAAAAGCTACTTTCAAAACTGGAGACAAAGAAACTCAAGCTAGATTAGATGCTATTAAAGAAATCCTTAAAAACTATCCAAACGCGAAATTCTCTATCGAAGGACACACAGATAGTACAGGTTCTGCTAAAATCAACCAAAAACTTTCTGAAGACAGAGCTAAAGCTGTGTTAGATGCATTAGTTCAAAGAGGTGTTAACGCTGAGAACTTAGAATCTAAAGGATTTGGTTCTAGCCAACCAGTTGCAAGTAACAAAACTGCTGCAGGTAAAGCTCAAAACAGAAGAACTGAAATTAGACACATTGGTTCTAAATACCAAGGTAAACTATAATTAGTTTTCTAAATAAATATGAAAAGCCATTCTTAATTGAATGGCTTTTTTTATTTTTATCCTATGGTAAATACTTCTTTTCTTCAAAAAATTGCCTCTGTTGTAATTCAGGATTTTGCAGATAAACTTTCTGAAATAACTATAATTCTTCCTAATAAAAGGGCAAAAGTTTTTTTGATTGAAGCTCTTAAAAAAGAGACTTCAAAGACTATTATTGCTCCAGAAATTACAAGTATAGAAGATTTTGTTCAAGATGTTGCTTCAATTCGGTCGGTTGATTCGATCGAACTTTTGTTTGAATTTTATGAAGTTTATTTATCCATTACAGAAAAGAAACATCAGCAATCTTTCGAGTTATTTGCAAATTGGGCCAAAACGCTATTGCAAGACTTTAATGAAATTGACAGATATCTTTTAGATCCTTCACATGTTCTTTCTTATCTAAAAGATATTGAGGATATAAAAAGATGGGGGTTAGAAGTGGATCAAAAAACAAAACTTCTAGAAAATTATATTGACTTTTGGAAATTGCTCCCTTTGTATTATGAGTCACTATATAATCATTTGCTTTTTAAATCAATTGGTTATCAAGGTTTGATTTATAGAGAAGCGGTAAATAATCTTAATCATTTTTCGAACACTACTGGAAACCGCACTTTTATTTTTGCAGGTTTTAATGCTTTGAATGCAGCTGAAGAAAAAATTGTACAGCATTTACTCGCTTTGGACCAGGCTAAAATTTTTTGGGACGCTGATCAAACTTTCTTAAATGATCCGTATCATGATGCAGGTCTTTTTCTAAGACGTTTTAAAGAAAGCTGGAAACATTATAAGTCAAATGTTTTTGAATGGATTGTAGATGATTTTTCGCAATCAAAAAACATTCAAATTATCGGAACCCCAAAAACAATTGGGCAAGCAAAATTGGCAGGAAGTATTATTGAGGATTTGATAGATCAAAATCCTGATGCTTCATTAGATAAAGTTGCTGTTGTACTTGGCGAAGAAAACTTATTGGTTCCTGTCTTGTATTCGCTTCCTTCGTCTGTTGGGGCTTTAAATATTACGATGGGATATTCAGGAAAGAATAATCCGTCGCAGATATTTGTTGCTAAATTGTTTAAAATGCATACTAATGCGCTTTCTCGAAAAGGTGGCAGTTATGTTTTTTATTACAAAGACGTACTTGATATTTTGACTCACCCTTTGGTTGAGCCTTATGCGAACGCGCACAGGTTGGTGAGAATTATAAAAGAGAATAATTATACATTTATTACACATCATAAAATTTTAGAACTTCATCCTGAGCCTTCGATTTTTTTTAATTTGCTATTTGAGAAATGGGAAAATGGGTCTATTGCAGTTTTAAAAAATATTTCGGCTTTACTAATTGCAATTAAAGAACATTTTAGCAATGACAATGAAGAGGAAAAGATTGCAAAAGCTTTTGTTTATGGTGTTTTTAAAGTAATTAATAAGCTTATAAATTATTATTCAAAGCATCATCATATTGATAATATCGATACGCTTCATTCAATTTACAAACAGATTATAGATTTGGCAGAAGTGTCTTTTGAGGGTGAGCCATTGCGTGGTTTGCAAATCATGGGAGTTTTAGAAAGTCGTGTTTTGGACTTTGAAACCGTGATTATAACTTCTATGAATGAAGGAAAATTTCCAGCTGGGAAATCGCAGAATTCATTTATTCCTTATGATGTCAAAAAAGAACTTGGGCTTCCTACTTTTAAGGAAAAAGATGCTATTTATACCTATCACTTTTATCACTTATTGCAAAGAGCTAAAAATATTTATCTGATCTATAATACTGAAAATGATGGTTTGGATGCCGGAGAACGAAGCCGTTTTATTACACAGCTCGAAGTCGAAAAGAAGTTAAGGCATAATATTACTTTTGATATTTATAATCCTGAGCTTCCAAATACAGCTTATGAACCTATTTCTGTGCCGAAGTCTGAATTGGTAATGGAGCGTTTAAAGGAAATTGCCATCAACGGTTTTTCGCCATCAGCATTGACTAGTTATATTCGAAATCCGATTGAATTTTATTTCCAGAAGATATTGAGAATTCGTGAAGTAGAAGAAGTGGAAGAAAATATCGCTTTGAATACTTTAGGAACAATTATTCACGAAACTTTAAAAGCGCTTTATGAACCTTTTATAGGAAAATTTATTTCTGAGGATGATCTTTCAAATTGTTTTAAATTGCTGGATGACGAAGTTCTCAAACAGTTTAAATTAGTTTATAAAGAAGGCGAAATTAAGAAAGGAAGAAACCTTTTGGCTTTTGAAGTAGCAAAACGAAACGTTTCTAATTTCTTGAAAATGGAATTAGAGTCAGTAAAAAATAACGAAGCGATCCAGATTATTGCTTTAGAGCAGACTTATCAACGCGAATTTGTTCATCCGAAATTGCCATTTCCTGTTTTGATTAAAGGAAATGTCGATCGTATTGAGCGTCGGGACGGAAAAATTAGAATTATCGATTATAAGACGGGAAAAGTAGAAAAGTCGAATGTTGTATTGAAAACTTGGAACGGACTAACACAAGAGCTTAAAAACGATAAAATTATTCAGGTTTTGGCTTATGCTTTCATGTTTGAAAAAGAAGCGGGAGGACTTCCGATAGAAGTTGGGATTATTTCATTCAAAAACTTAAAGTCGGGTTTTTTGCCTTTCGGCTTTAAAGAAGAGAAAGATCTTGATGTTATAGTAACGCCTCAAATATTGAACTTTTATTTGGAAGAAATTGCCAATTTGCTAGGTGAAATTTTTGATGTGAATATTCCTTTTGAGGAGAAAATCTAAGTCTGTTTTTATTTAAATTATAATTTTTTAGACTTATTTAATTTCATTTGTTATCTGCATCAAAATCAGTTTGTTTAAATTTTTTCTGTTTTTCTATACTTTTTGTAATCTGTCGATAAACAAAAAGTATAATTTATTTGTGAGGGCGATTAGGAGAAATTCCTTTTAAGTTTAAAAAACAAAGATTTGTCTTTTAGAAAGTAGGGATGTTTTCTAGTTAAAATGACCTTTTTTGATCAATTAAAATTTGTATTAATGAAGGAGTCATTTTGTAATTTGTCTTCAGAATGATTGAAATTGCCTTTCGACTAATTAAAGAAAATTCTCAAGGAAAAAGAAAAATTACGGTTGATTTTGATTGTGAAAAAATAATCTGAAATAACAATAGATTTTGAAGTTTATATTTTGTAAGTTTCAGATAATCAATAAAAAAGCCGAACTTGTTCAAGATCGTCTCACAAGTTCGGCAATTTTTTAAGCGCTTTTAGCTGAATATTTTTTTGAAGAAACCCTTTTTAGATTTTTCTTCTGAAGTCGTGTTGTTAATGTGTCCGTTTTCAATACGAAATCTTCTAAACTTCTCCAGTTTGACATTTAAGTCAAAGCGTAATTCGTCAACAGTTTTCATTGTAATAAAATTTTTTTGCAAAACTATAGAAAAACTTTTGTCAAATGCAACAATCTGCAAATGTTAATTTTAGAAATGAGTTTTGTTAAGTAAAATGTTATGTTTTTAGTGTTATTTGCTTTTTATGTTAATTTTTTTTGCATAATTTTTGCAAAAAAACGGCAATAATTAAGTGATAAACAAAAGTGCGTCAGTACGTTATACTGCATCTTTTTTTAACAAGTGTTTATCGCACAATTGCCAATATTAAAATATCTTTGGCGCTTCCAAAACATGACAAATAAGAATATGATTGATTTACAAACACTGGTACAGGAGACTGGAGCAGAGTCTGGACTGAGTTTTAATATTGATGGCATCTTAAATGAGTCTGTAAATTTAGAATACGACGGAAATGTTGCTGCAATGATCGGAATGATTTTAAAGATGTGCCTTGAAATGTCTGAAGACGTTAACAATGGCGATCTTAAACAAGTTATGATTAAAAATAACGACGGAATTGTTGTGGCATGCAAAAATCAAGATGATGATTGCATCGCGTTGCTTTCTAAAGATTTAAGTAAAATGGGTCTATTGCTGAGAAGAATGGATTCTGTTTTTAACAACTAATTTAAAACCAAATATTTTAATACACATGTCTGATTTTTTACAAAATTTCCAAAACGATTTAAAAGAGAATGTTAACGGATTTATTGCTGTTTCGGTTACAGAAGTTGAAACAGGAATGTCTTACTGCTCTTTAACAGTAAAATCTGATTTTGATCCAGAATTGGCTTCGGCTTATAATTTAGAAGTTGTAAAAGCTAAATTAAATGCGCTTAGAGCTTTAGGATTAAATCAAAAAATAAACGATATTTTAATTACCCTTACAGATCAGATTCACATTATTGATGTTTCTGAAGATGGAAGATATTTTATCTACTTAGCGGTAGATTCTACTAAAGCAAATCTTGGATTAACAAGAGCGACTTTATCTAAATACAAGAAAGACATTACTTCAAAGTTATAACGATATTTTGCCCCCAAGAATGAGAAAAAGGCTGTTTCAACCCTCGGTTAGAAATGGCCTTTTTTGATTCTGATAGTTTCAGATTGTTATTCGAAGAAATCTAATAAAACAGCTTTTAGCGTTTCTTTGTTTTCAATCTGGCTCATGTGTCCGTCTTCAAATGAAACCAATTCTGCGGTTGTGTCTTCAATTTGAGAAAGGCTTTCTTCGTAATTTAAAACGGGATCTTTTTTGCCTAATATCAATAAAATTGGAAATAAATTTTTGCGTACCAATTCTTCTCGGTCTTTTCTAATTTTCATTCCTTCTTGAGAAGCGATAATTCCTTGTAAAGGTGTTTTTAAAGCTTCTGTTTTTACTTTTTCGATTTCTTCTGCTAATCGAATTCTATTGTTTTCGCTGAATAAATTTGCAATGGCTAAACTCACAAAACTCACATAATTTTGTTTTACAGCTTTAATGGCACGTGTTCTGTTTAGTTTTCTCTCTTCGCTGTCTTCTTTAGAAGTTGAATTCAGTAAAACTAATTTTCGGATTTTGTCTGGATATAATTCGGCGAAAGCCAAACCAACATAACCGCCCATCGAATGTCCGACGATGATGGCTTTTTCAATCTTTAAATCTTCCAAAACTGCATTTACAACATCGGCATTATCTTCCATTTTATGAACATAGCCCAAACAATCAGATTCGCCATGACCTAGTAAGTCGATTGCAACAACGCGATATTTTTCTGAAAAAAGAGCAACATATTCTGACCACATTTTTTTGTTTTCTAGAAAACCGTGAAGCAAAACAATTGTATTTCCTTTTCCTGAATCTGTAAAAGAGATATTGGTGTTTTTATAAAGAATATTTTTCAAAATGATGTTTTAAATGTAAAGTGCAAAGGTAGGAATTGAGAAATCATATAAGAAATATAAGTTCATTTGAGTTAAAAATATTGATTGATCAAGTTTAATATTTAAGTTAACTAATATGGCTTATGTGGTTGTGAAAAAAAACGGCTTCCATTTCTGAAAGCCGTTTCTGTAAATTTAAAATCGATTATCGCCGTCTAAAAGATTTCCTAATCCGCCAAGGAGACTTCCTTCATCTCGGCTATTTCCGCCAGATCTTGGTGCCGATGCAATGATGCGATCTGCTAATCTTGAGAAAGGCAATGATTGTATAAAAACCGTTCCTGGACCTTTTAAAGTGGCATAAAATAATCCTTCTCCACCAAAAATAGAATTCTTAATTCCGCCAATAAATTCAATATCATAATCGACATCTTTGGTAAAACCAATAATGCAACCAGTATCTACTTTTAGGACTTCGCCGTGAGCTAATTCTTTTTTAGCCATAGTTCCTCCAGAATGTACAAATGCCATTCCGTCTCCTTCAATTTTCTGCATGATAAAACCTTCGCCGCCAAATAAGCCTCGGCCTAATTTCTGAGAAAATTCAATTCCGACTGAAACACCTTTTGCAGCGCATAAAAAAGAACTTTTTTGGCAGATAAATTTGCCTTGAAATTGGGTCAAGTCAATAGGAAGTATTTTTCCAGGATAAGGTGATGCAAATGAAACTTTGCTTTTGGTATTACCTTGGTTTAAAAATGCCGTCATAAACAAGCTTTCGCCAGTAAGGACTCTTTTTCCCGCATTTAAAAGTTTGCCAAATAAACCTGATCCCTGTTGCTGTGAACCATCACCAAATATGGTTTCCATTTGGATGTTGTTCTCCATCATCATAAAACTGCCAGCTTCGGCAATTACAATTTCTTGTGGATCTAATTCTATTTCCACATATTGCATTTCTTCTCCAAAAATCTGATAATCTATTTCGTGTGCCTGCATAATTTCTAAATGGTTTGTTTCTAAAATTAGTCGAATGATGCTTTAGAATGTTACAGTTTTGGTGCTCTTAAGACATTTTTAAAAATATTTTAAGGATTTGTTATTTTAAATTAGTCTTAATTACGTGTTTAATTGCCTTAAATTATATATTTTTGCATCGTTATAATTTTATCAGAATGGCATTAGTTAGCGATTTGACCACCAAAGTATTATTTGAAACCGAAAAAGGATATAGTTACCAATGTGATTTGACCGACAGTATAATCATCAATTTTGTTGATACTGTGTCAAGTTATAAAATTCAGGATTTTTTGATTTTTCAAAGAAAGGTTAATAGCGTTGACATTCTTAATATGCTATATGATTTGTCTGACCAATCAGACGCGCAGTTGATTGAAACTACCAAAAGAAATTTTTCTAGAAATCTTACTATCTGTGAAATAGTGCAGTTGAGAGATTTATTAAACGGAACAAAATTTACTCTTACTTTACATTCTATGCTTTGTAGTGTAGCAAATGTTGAGCTTATTTAGATTCTTACTTAGATTAAATCCAAATTTTCAGACATTTAGGGCTACTCGGTTAAGTTTTTGTAATTTTACATTATAAAACTTAATGTTATGAAAGATTTACTAAGAACAAGCACGTCATTAACTGAAGGCGTAGAAAATATATTGAATTTACAGGCAAAATTAGAAAGCGATGCTTCTAACAAATATTTAGCTATGGCAGCATGGTTAGATAGAAACGGTTTTGCAAATACAGCAGGTTATTTGTATAAGCAAGCTGAAGAAGAAAGAGAGCATTTCTTGAAAATTTTCAAATTCATTACAGATATGGGAGGGATTGCAATTACGCCATCTGTTCCAGAAGTACAGCAAGAATTTGCTTCTTTTAGAGAAGTATTTGAAATTGCTTTGCAAAACGAAATTGCAGTTACTCAAGCAATCAATAAAGTAATCGCAAAATGTAGAGCTGAAAACGACTACGCTACAGAAGACTTTATGATGTGGTATGTGGCTGAGCAAAGAGAAGAAGAGAAAAACGCAAGAAGAGCGTTAGAACTTTTCGAACTAATCAACGGAAACGAAGCTGACGGTAAATTCCAATTAGACGTTCAGATTTCAAAAATCGGATAATTAACCGATTTATAAATTAAAAAAGCCCTTAATAACTACTATTAAGGGCTTTATTTTTTTTATTCATTCATCAAAGTTTCAATCTCATCTGCTTCAACAGGAATGTTACGCATTAAGTTGAAAGGTTCTCCTTTTTCCTGAACCACAACGTTATCTTCTAAACGGATTCCGAATTTTTCTGCTGGAATGTAGATTCCTGGCTCAACAGTGAAGACCATATTTGGTTTCATTGGTTCGTGAAGCAATCCGTAATCGTGCGTGTCCAATCCCATGTGGTGAGAAGTTCCGTGCATGAAATACTTTTTGTACGCTGGCCATTCTGGATTTTCGTTCTGAACATCAGCTTTGTCTAATAAACCTAAACCAAGCAATTCAGAAGTCATGATTTTGCCCACTTCAATATGATATTGTTTCCAAAGCGTTCCTGGCGTAAGCATTTTTGTTGCTTCGTTTTTAACTCTTAAAACCGCATTGTAAACTGCTTTCTGACGATCTGTAAAACGTCCAGAAACTGGAATCGTTCTTGTCATGTCGCTAGAATAATTAGCATATTCAGCAGCAACATCTAATAATAACAAATCTCCTTCTTTACATTGCTGATTGTTTTCGATGTAGTGCAAAACATTCGCATTGTTTCCAGAAGCGATAATTGGCGTATAAGCAAAACCTTTAGAACGGTTACGGATGAATTCGTGAGCCAATTCAGCTTCAACTTCATATTCTGTAACATTTGGTTTTACGAATCCTAATAATCTACGGAAACCTTTTTCTGTAATATCACAAGCATGCTGAATCAAATCGATTTCTTCGCTTTCTTTTACAGAACGAAGTCTTTGTAAAATCGGGTTGCTTTTTGCAACGTTGTGCGCAGGATAACGCTCTTTCCACCATTTTACAAAACGAGCTTCGCGAGTTTCTGTTTCAACAGTTGCGCGGTAATGTTCGTTCGTGTTGATGTACATCGTATCTGCATACGTCATCATTTCGTTCAAAACTTTATGAAAATCTTGTAACCAATAAACTGTTCTAATTCCAGAAACCTGAAAAGCACGTTCTTTTGTCAATTTTTCACCTTCCCAAACTGCGATATGATCGTTTGTTTCTCTCAAGAAAAGAATTTCTCTCTGGTGCTCATAAGGCGCATCTGGAAACAAAAGCAAAACACTTTCTTCCTGATCTACACCACTTAGATAAAAAATATCTCTGTGTTGCGCAAAAGGCAAAGTACTGTCTGCACTAATTGGGTAAATGTCATTTGAATTGAACACGGCAACTGAATTAGGCTTCATTTCTGCCATGAATTTTCTGCGGTTCTTCACAAAAAGAGCGCTGTTTATTTGATGATATTTCATAATTATTTCGTTTTTGAACTTCGAATTTCAAAATTACATATTTTAAATATATCGTGTGAAATTGATTTATTAAAGTTTTCTTATTTGTTTGGAGTTTTGACACGAAGACAGTAAGATGTAAAGTTTCGTTTTGTCTTACTGACCGTCTCAAAACTTTGAGAGAAGGATTAGTGTTCTGAAAATCTATTTAAAGGGAATGCGGTTTCCCGTAAAGAAATTGTGTTGTAAATGATAATATTTGCAATCATAAACTAACCCAAAATACATGAAAACTAAAATTACCCTATTTTCAATCATCTTTTTTATTTCTCTTTTAATGACATCCTGTGGTGCAGAGGAAAGTTTAAGTAACGAAAATACAATTCAATCTTTTGCCATAACAAAAGGAAGTGTTACCAAAGATTTTTCAATTAAAGAAAATATAATAAGTGGCATTGTAGAAAGTACATTTGAATTAGAAGATATAAACTTAAATGTTTCAATTCCTAAAAAAGCAACAATAAGCCCTGATCCAGCAACGATTAAAACTATTAATGGACCTCTTGTTTTTGTAGTTACAGCAGTAAATGGAGAAATGAAAAATTATAACGTAGACATAAAAAGAGAGCCAAGTACTGATAATTTCATTCTGGAAGTAAATGTAAAAACTTCGAATTTGTTATTAAACGTTGCGATTGATAATGAAAAAGGATTAGTAACGAAAAGAATTCCTGAAATTAATGACCTTAAAAATTTAAATGTCGAGTTTAAATTTTCAAAGTATGCAACTGTAACTCCAGACCCTAAAACAATAAAAGATTATTCTGAGCCCGTAAGCTTTACTGTTAAATCAGAATCTGGAGCAGAAAAGATCTATCAAGTAAAAATTGAGCATATGAATAGTTTTGTATCAAGATCATGTTCTGAAGCAAATGCATGGAAATGGTTTGGTGGAGATAACAGAACTAATGCTCCGGATATATTACCTTATGATAGGAATGTGGGAACTGGACAAGTAGTAATAGTTGATAAAAATTTGGTTCCTTCAACTTTTAGTATTCATCTTAATACAGGATTTACATACGATGAAAACAGACAAGAATATAATAAACCATTAACATTGAAATTAATTGTTAAGGATGCTAATCTTACTATTTTAGCAACTACAACTACAGAAGTGCCAGGGTATTTCAATGGAGGTTTTATTCCGTTTGATCTAAAAAAGTTTAATCTTTATTTAGAGGCAAATAAAAGCTATAGTTTTTATTGGTATTTAGTTGATGGCGAAAAATTAGGTGTCTCTGCAGGTAGTTCGGCTAGCACCGCTGCTGGAAGTGGATTCTGTTATAATACTGGTTATTCTGGACAATCTAAAATTAGCAAAAATAATAGCCTTGAAGATGAAAGTACTTGGTATAAACATGATTGGCATTTTAATATAGCATTAGAAGGAAAAGAATAAATAGAATTTGAAAAACCGAAGTCAATACAAGATTTCGGTTTTCTTTTATTTCATAAATTTGAAATTATTGTCTAAAAAACATTTTTAAGAATTAAATCATGACTAACAGAGAACAAATAATCAGAAATTACATTGAAGGTTACAATCAATTCAATATTGAAAAAATGACCGCTGATTTCGGCAATAATATTGTTTTTGAAAATGTAGCCAATGGAGAAGTAAATATGTCTTTAAAAGGAATAAAAGAATTTAAAGAGCAAGCAGAAGAGGCTAAAAATTATTTTTCAAGCAGAACACAAACCATTACAACTTTTAAGCATTTAGAATCTGAAACAGAAATAGAAATCGATTATCGAGCGGTTCTGGCAATGGATTTTCCAAACGGAATGAAAAAAGGAGACGAATTAAATTTAAAAGGAAAATCTGTTTTTGAATTTTCGGGCGAAAAAATTTCAAAATTGACTGATATAAGTTAAGATGAATTCAAGAGTTTTTTTATTGATAAAAACTACCGTGGAAAAGATTCAGAAGATAAATGATTGATGAATCACAAACAAAAAACGAATAGAAAACGTTGCTATTTATGAAAATCGTGGTTTTGCTTTAAGTCATAATATGGTTACGATTTCGAGACAATAAAATTTAAGAAATAATTATGAAAACAAAACACCGTTGCTTAATCGGATTACTATTTTTTCTAATCAGTTATTTATTCTTTTCAAAATTTTTGCCAAGTTTTAGCGATTCAATAGATTTTGCCCATTGGTTTAATTTAATTGGCGCGTGTTTTTTATTGTCTTTTAATGACGTATTTCCTAAAACGAAGATTCATAAAGTTGCTTCTGTTTTGACAACTTTGGGCGTTATTGCGCATATCGGACTTTGCACAATCGACTTTATAATGTCAAGCTACGGAGATAACGAAATTGCGAAAGAGGCATTAAGTCATCAAATTACAATTTCACCATTGATTTTTTATCCATTTATAGCGGTTGGGCCGTCTTTGCTTTTTCTTGGTTTGGCGTTGCACGCATTTGCTTTTATAAAAACAGAAACTGTAAAAACCCTAATGGTAATTGTTGGTTCGATTGCTGTCGGAATATCTTTTTTTGTTTTTAAAAATGGAATTTGGATGCTCTTGAGCTGTTTTGTTTTTTGTTTGGGATTAGCATTGTTGATTTTCGATGAGAAAAATATTGAAAGTTGATTCGGAATTAAAAAACAAAGAACTAATATTGTAAATAAATACTTTGAAAACTGAAATAGATTTTGAAAAAACATTTAAAATACCTGCTTTCCCTTTTTGTGGCTATGGTCATAATGGCGGGCGATGGTGTTTTGTATGTTCAATCTAATTCTCCAGAATATTATCAGTCTTCTTTTGTTGTTTCGAGAAAAGAAATAGATCTAAAAAATCTTCGAGTTTACGTTTTTAATCATGTTAAAAGAACTGGAAAGGCTTTATTTCCGATACTTTTAACTTGTTTCAGATTAAAGGAAATTTTGACTTTTCAAATTCATGTTATTCTGAAAATATACAAAAAGATTCGTTGTGATATAAATTCATTTATAGCAAAGTCGGTTTTTCTAAATGAAATAAATACTTCAAGCAATTTCAAGAAAAGTTTATACACGGCTTAAGGAAGCTGTTTTTCTAAGCCATTATGCTATTTTCATGGCATAAGATGATTCATAATGTCTAATCATTTATCATTTTAAAATGTATAAACAAACTCATAAAAAAGGTTTAGAGCAATCTAAGCCACGACTTCATTGGTTAAAAAGGAAATTAATTCTAATAATGACAGCTTTCATGCTCGGAATGGCAAACGGAATGCATACCGAAGATACGCGTCTAAAAGGAAATCAAAATTATACTGAACAGCATAAGAAGGATTGATTTTAATTAGAGAATGTGTCAATTTGGATAATTAGAAAATTCTTAATATTTGAAACTATGCGATTTTACCTTTGTTAAAGTTTAAAACTTTGACGAAGGTTTTTTACGCGATCCCGTCATTGCGAGGAACGAAGCAATCACATCGCGTGTGATGTTAGGTAGTGTGGTTGCTTCGTTCCTCGCAATGACAAACTGTATGTAAACAAAAAACCGAAGCAAACTGCTTCGGTTTTTTTATTTGGAATTTGGTCCCTAAGTCTCGGGATCAAAATTGGAAATTTAATTAATCCACCCATTTATAATAACGAGCTCCAATTAAAACAGGAATCTCTTTTTCGATTCTATCTAAAATCCATTCGTTTTTCGGAGTTCTGATGCTTTCTTTTTGTTCTTTTTTATGAAGACTTTCGTAAGTATTGAAATCAATTTCTACGCTTTCTTTTAAATTTTCAAAAAGCTTCACATTTGCTAGAGAAGATTCCCATTCTGGTTGAATTGTTCCTTCAAAAACTTTCGATTTAGATCCGCTTCCGTAAGCTAAGAAACCAAATTTAGTTCCTGCAATTTCCTTTTTAGTATCATAAAAATGAGCCAAAGTCGACAATAGCCCCATGAAAATAGAACCAGTGTAAAGGTTTCCAATTAAAGAAGACGCTAATTCAGCAGGTTGCAATTTCTCCGTTACAAATGTTTTGTAATCATCAGATTTTGCTACTTCTTTAATTTTTGTCTGATAATCTGCAGG
The DNA here is from genome assembly GCF_042436695.1 of Flavobacterium sp. HJSW_4. Lineage (NCBI taxonomy): Bacteria > Pseudomonadati > Bacteroidota > Flavobacteriia > Flavobacteriales > Flavobacteriaceae > Flavobacterium > Flavobacterium sp. HJSW_4. The sequence continues at coordinate 138,682 of NZ_JBHNPP010000007.1, read as the reverse complement.
TGCAATATCATCAGCAATAATTTTCTCGGCACTGTCTAAAGCATAAATTTCAGACAACATACGTCTTCCTTGGAAAGAATAAGGCAAGTGCATGATAATACTCGTCCAAGTATTATATAAAGTCTCAGTAGTATTTTTTAATTTTTTGAATGAAACGTAAGCATTGCGCGTACGATCCATATAGCATTGGTTAGAATACTGTCCATCAAAAACCGGCTGGTCTTTATGGATTTCGATTTCAGCTTCTAAGTTATCAAACCAAGAATCGTTGTTTGAGTTTTTTGTAATTTCTTCTTTAGAAATAGTTCTGTATGGTTTAAAGAAATCGAAAACACCTTTTGTGCTTGTAGCCCAATTATCATCAAAAGCAATAATTTTTGGGTTTGCAGTAATTAACATCGCAACCGCTCCAGCTCCTTGTGTGTATTCTCCACCAGAATTTAAATCGTATTTTGCAAAATCGCTAGTAACCACAATTGCTTTTTTTGTTGGATTCAATTTTACGAAATCAAGACAGTTTTGCATCGCGTCTACACCGCCAATACAGGCAAAAGTGAAATCTACAACATCGCATTCTGCCAAAGCATCTTCACCAAATTTTTGCTCCATTAAACTAATTAAATAAGAAGCAATTGGTTTTGAAGAGTCGATTCCGCTTTCAGTACCAACATAAATTCGGCTTATTTCGTTAAGGTTTATTTTATTGTCAAGGATAAGTTTTGTTAAGGCATTTGCTCCAAAAACAACAGCGTCTTGGTGAACGTCTGGAAAGGTCATTTTTAATAATCCAAGACCTTTTTCTAATTTTTCTGGTTCAATATTTCTGGCAACAGCCAAAGTTTTTATGGGTAAATGTATGTTTGCTACATCAAATGAGATAGCATCAATTCCTGTTTTCATTCTTTATTTTTTGAGCCGCTAAAGGTAAAACTATGTTGTGGAATGACAATTTTTTACTTAGACAAAATTTCTGCCGAAGAACACTTTTGAAGAAAATAAATCAAAACTTTGAATAAAATAACAATATGATAAATTTTCGGTAATCTACTTAGAGCTTAATTTTTTCTTTAAGGCTTAAAAAGCAGGATTTTGAGGTTCTCTATAGTGAATTATTTTTTATCAGCTCAATTTCTGTACGTAAAAATACGTAGAATTAGGCTATTTTAAAATCATTATAAATAACAGCGAAATGGTTGTAGTTCTTTTGTAATTGAATTATTTTTGTGTAATTTTTTAAAACAAACTACTTAACACTTATGGCACAATCTGCACTATTGAATGCTTCCATTTTAAAGAAAGTAGCTATGGCTCTTTCGGGAATATTCTTGATCACGTTTTTAGCGCTGCATGTTTCCTTAAATTTTATTTCTATAATTAGTGAAGACGTTTTTAACGAAGCTTCTCACTTTATGGGGTACAATCCGCTGATTCAGTATGTAATGCAACCAATTTTGGCATTCGGAGTAATTTTCCACTTTGTAATGGGATTTATTCTGACGGCTCAAAACAGCGCGGCACGACCAATTGCATACGCTAAATACAACGGAGCTGCAAACGCTTCTTGGAGTTCTAGAAATATGATTATTTCTGGATTGGTTATTTTGGCTTTCTTAGGATTGCACTTTTATGATTTCTGGTTTCCTGAAGTTAGCTATAAATATATAGCTGGAACAGCACCAGATGCTACAAGGTATTATGGTGAGTTAGTTCACAAATTCCATGATCCAATTCGTACAGCATTGTACTGTGTGTCATTTATCCTATTAGGATTCCACTTGTGGCATGGGTTTGCATCTTCTCTTCAATCTGTAGGGATGCACAACAAATACTCTAGATTTTTAGCGAAAGTTGGTTACTGGTTTGCAGTTGTAGTACCAGCAGCTTTTGTAATTATCGCTTTATTTCATCATTTCAATAATTAATATCAATTATAATGGCATTAGATTCAAAAATTCCAAATGGTCCTATTGCGGACAAATGGACAAATTATAAAGATCATATTAATTTAGTAAACCCAGCTAACAAACGTAACTTAGATATTATTGTTGTTGGTACAGGTTTGGCTGGAGGTTCGGCTGCGGCTACTCTTGCTGAGTTAGGATATAACGTAAAAGCATTCTGCTTCCAAGATTCTCCACGTCGTGCGCACTCTATTGCAGCACAAGGGGGTATCAACGCGGCAAAAAACTATAAAGGTGACGGTGACTCTATTTACAGATTATTTTACGATACTGTAAAAGGTGGAGATTACCGTGCTCGTGAGGCAAACGTTTACCGTTTAGCTGAAGTTTCAGGTAATATTATTGACCAATGTGTGGCTCAAGGGGTGCCATTGGCTCGTGAATACGGCGGATTATTAGATAACCGTTCTTTTGGAGGAACTTTGGTTTCTCGTACATTTTATGCACAAGGACAAACTGGACAGCAATTATTGTTAGGAGCTTACTCTGCAATGAACCGTCAAATTGGTCGTGGAAAAATTAAAATGTACAACCGTCACGAAATGCTTGACATTGTAATCGTGAACGGAAAAGCGAGAGGTATTATCGCTCGTAACTTAATTACAGGAGAAATTGAAAGACATTCTGCTCACGCAGTAGTAGTAGGTTCTGGAGGATACGGAAACGTGTTTTTCCTTTCTACAAATGCTATGGGAAGTAACGCAACAGCAGCTTGGAAAATTCATAAAAAAGGAGCGTTTTTCGCAAATCCTTGTTACACACAAATTCACCCAACATGTATTCCAGTTTCAGGAGATCACCAGTCTAAATTGACTTTGATGTCTGAATCTTTACGTAATGACGGTCGTATTTGGGTTCCTAAAAAATTAGAAGATGCTCAGGCAATTCGTGAAGGAAAGAAAAAAGCAACTGATTTATCTGAAGACGAAAGAGATTATTTCTTAGAAAGAAGATATCCAGCTTTTGGTAACTTAGTACCTCGTGACGTTGCGTCTCGTGCAGCTAAAGAAAGATGTGATGCTGGTTTTGGAGTTAACAAAACTGGAGAAGCGGTTTACTTAGATTTCGCAGCAGCAATCAAACGTTACGGAACTGAGGATGCTTATGTAAAAGGTTTAGATGATAAAGATGCTGCTTTGGTAACTAAATTAGGAGCTGCAATCGTGAAAAGTAAATACGGAAACTTATTCCAGATGTACTACAAAATCGTTGATGAGGATCCTTATACAACTCCAATGATGATTTACCCAGCGGTTCACTACACAATGGGTGGAACTTGGGTTGATTATAACTTAATGACTACAATTCCAGGATGTTTCTCAATTGGAGAATCTAACTTCTCTGATCACGGTGCAAACAGACTTGGAGCTTCTGCTTTAATGCAAGGTTTAGCTGATGGATATTTCGTATTACCTTATACTATCGGAGATTATTTAGCTCCAGATATTAAAATGGGTGAAATTTCTACAGATTTACCAGAATTCATTGAAGCTGAAAAAGCGGTAAAAGATCAAATAGAGAAATTTATCAATAATAATGGTAAACACTCAGTAGATTACTTCCACAAAAAATTAGGAAAAATTATGTGGAATAAAGTAGGTATGGCTCGTAATGCTAAAGGTTTAACTGAAGCTATCGAAGAAATTGCTGCTTTACGTGAAGAGTTTTATAAAGATGTAAAAGTGCCAGGAAGCGCTAACGAATTTAATCAGGAATTGGAGAAAGCAACTCGTGTTGCCGATTTCTTAGAATTAGGAGAATTGTTCGCGAAAGATGCTTTACACCGTAACGAATCTTGTGGAGGTCACTTCCGTGAGGAATACCAAACAGAAGAAGGAGAAGCACTTCGTGATGACGAAAACTTTGCATACGTTGCAGCTTGGGAATACAAAGGAAAACCAAGTGACGCAGTGTTACACAAAGAACCTCTTAATTACGAAAACATTAAATTAGTTCAAAGAAGTTATAAATAAGAATTTGGTCGAAAGCCAAAGTCTTAAAGTCAAAAGGCAAAATGTGCCAAGCGACTTTCGACTTTCGACTTTATGACTTTCAAACGAAAAAGGTTATGAAACTTACATTAAAAATATGGCGTCAAAAAAACGCACAAGATAAAGGAGGGATTGTAGAATATCCTATCGACGGAATCGAACCAGATATGTCTTTCCTTGAAATGTTAGATGTTCTTAACGAAGATCTAATCAACAAAGGAGAAGAGCCTGTAGCATTTGACCACGATTGTCGTGAAGGAATTTGCGGAATGTGTTCTTTATTCATCAACGGTGAAGCGCACGGACCAGACAGAGGTGTAACAACTTGTCAGTTGCACATGCGTATGTTTAAAGATGGCGATACGATTTTTATCGAGCCATTTAGAGCAAAAGCTTTCCCGGTAATTAAAGATTTAGTTGTTGACAGAAGTTCTTTTGACAGAATTCAACACGCAGGAGGATTTATCTCTGTAAATACTTCAGGAAATACAATCGACGCGAATACTATTCCAGTTCCAAAAGACGATGCAGACAAATCATTTGATGCTGCTGCTTGTATTGGTTGTGGAGCTTGTGTTGCAACTTGTAAAAACTCTTCAGCAATGTTATTCGTTTCTGCAAAAGTTTCTCAATACGCATTATTGCCACAAGGTAAAGTTGAAGCTACTGACCGTGTTTTACACATGGTTCACCAAATGGATTTGGAAGGTTTCGGAAACTGTACAAATACAGGAGCTTGCGAAATTGAATGTCCAAAAGGAATTTCGCTTGAAAATATCGCACGTATGAACCGTGAGTATTTAGCGGCAAGCTTAAAAGGATAATACACAATTTAGTATATTTGAAAAAACGCATTCATTAATTTGGATGCGTTTTTTTGTTGATTTCGATTGTACTCTGTTGGTGAGTTAGTTTTGTCTTTAATTCTTTCTTTAAACATCTGCAGTGAGCTTATGAAATCCTTTTTTAAGGTTTAACGGTTTCGCGGGCTACATTTAAATTCTTATTTTTGTAAATAGTAAAAAATCAATTGGCATGAGCACAGAAAATGAAGTTTTAAATTACAGCAAAGAAGAACGTAAAAATCATATTCTAAAAGAGATCAACCTGCACACGCGTGTAAGTTTTGAAACTCTTTCGGCGAAACTTGGCGTTTCTGAAGATACCGTTCGCCGTGATATTAATGAACTTGATGCTGATTCGCTTTTAATTAAAGTGAAAGGCGGTGCCATGACCAAAGGATATCACTATTCTTCCTCTAACCAAACTTATGCTGTCGAAGCCAAACAAGTTATTGCTGAAAAAGCCGTTGGTCTTCTTCATGATGGAATGGTTTTAATTGTTGATGGAGGAACTACTATTCGAGAATTCATTCGATTGATTCCAAACGATCTTAATCTGACTGTTTTTACTATTACTGCTTTAACGGCTGTTCAGCTTTTAGATAAGCCAAACATTAAAACGATTATGATTGGCGGAAGCATTTCTTCTTATAGCCAAATGTGCGTGAGTGGAGAAGCTTTTCATCAATTAGCCAATATAAAAGCAGATCTTTTGGTTTTAGGAACAAATGCTCTAGACGTCGACGGCGGTTATTCTGATTCTGATTGGGAAACGGTTCAGGTGAAAAAAGCAATGATTCAGGCTTCTAAAAAAACTGCGGTTTTAACCATTACTGAAAAGCTAAATACGGTTCTTAAAATGAAAATTGCGAGCTTGTCTGAGGTGAATTATGTAATTACCGAAGAAGAGCCAAATCATGTAAAATTACAGCCCTATAAAAGTGCTGTTCCAAGTCTTGTTGTGATTTAATTTTAAACTGATTTTAACTTTCATATCATTAAAATGAAAATAGCTTTAATTCAAACCGATCTTTTTTGGCAGAACGCCAGTAAAAACCGAGAAAATTTTGATTCAAAAATCAATGAAATTCAGTCGGAAGTAAATCTAATTGTACTTCCTGAAATGTTTTCGACCGGATTTACAATGAATGCTTCTGAGGTTGCTGAAACAATGCAAGGAGAAACGGTTGAATGGATGAAATTGAAAGCAAAACAAAAAGATGCTGCAATTACAGGAAGCGTTGTCATCACAGAAAACGGCAAATTTTACAATAGAATGTTTTTTGTTTTTCCGTCTGGCGAAATTCAATATTACGATAAACGACATTCTTTTTCTCTAGCAGGCGAAGACAAGGTTTATACGCGCGGAAACGAGAAAGTTATTGTAGATTATCTGGATTGGAAAATATGCCTTCAGATTTGTTACGATTTGAGATTTCCGGTTTTTGCTCGAAATATAGAAAACTACGACCTTATTTTGTATGTTGCCAATTGGCCAAAAGTACGCACTAATGCTTGGGATTCTTTGCTTAAAGCACGCGCCATAGAAAATCTTTCGTATGTAGTTGGTGTAAATAGAATTGGAAACGATGCGCACGATTATGAACATATCGGCCATTCGCAAGCGATTGATTTCTTAGGTAATTATATCCTAGAACCACAAGAAAAAAATGGTGTCTTTGTCATTGAATTAGACAAAAACACCATGTATGAAACGCGTAAAAAATTAGACTTTTTAAGCGATAGAGATCAGTTTGAAATCAAGCTTTAAAACGCTTTTCGTTTCTTTTCAGCTTCTTTTTTCTTTTTATCGTCTTGTTTTTTCTCGACTTCTGGATTAAACGGAATACTCAAATCGATTGTCTCGTTTCGATCCCAATTGGCGCGAACATCAAATTCTTCCTGATTGTAAAAAACTTCTTCAGCATATCTCTTTTCTAAGAAATTACCAGTGTCATATTGTTTGTTTTTATTGTCATCGTAAATAATGCGAACAGTAAAAACATCTGGTTGCAATAAATTAAACTCTAATGTAGTTGCTCCTTCAGAATATCCTTCAGCCAAAACAACGTCTCCTTTTTTATTGGTCAATTCAACAATTATAGGAAAACGTTTTACATTTTTCATCGTCAATATAATATTCCCATAATCGGCGTATTCCTTAGTGGCCAACTTATACGATAAAGTATCGTTTGTTTTTTCATAAAAATCAGTCAAAGCGCCTGGTAAGAAAGTGAAACTATACTTTTCTAAAGGTTCTTTTTTGAAATCAAAATAAAGTTTTTGGTCAAACTCGTCATATTCTGTTGTGTAAGGAACAGCAACAGAATCTTTATTAATCAATTTAATTTTAGAATTGTCAAATTTTACTAATGGTGTTTCGGTTTCCAATGTAAAACGATCTCTAAAATTAATCTGGCCGTTTTGTACTGCTTTAATATTTAAAGTGTCTTTTTTCAACGCTTTAATTTTAAAAGAAAATCTTTTCTTGTAATCTCCTTTTTCAACTTCCATTGATAACGAATCGGCTTTTACAGGCTTGTACCAAACTTGAAGCGAGTCTTTTTTAGGGAATTGCGTTATAATCGTTTCCAAAACATCATTGCCGTTTTTAAGGACAACTTTTGGTTTTGAATTCTTGAAATTCTGTTTTCCTTCATACGGAAGATACAAACGGTTTCCAGAAGCTTGAATTGGTTTGAAAGTTTTTAATGGCAACATTTCTTTGAATAATTCTAAGTCATAAACAGAGTCAGACGGAATTGTGATATAGTTTTTCAAAAATCCGATTTTATCATCTTTCGGATTAAATTTATTGTTTGAACCTTTGTCTTTCAGCGCCACCAAAAGATATTTTCCTTCTTTTAGGTTTTCAAACTGAAAAGTTCTCATGCTGTCCAAAGTGTTCGTAATGTAACGCGGAAATTCTTTGTAAATGGTAGAATCTTTAAATTTATCATTTACTTCATATAGCATTACAGAAACGAAATTGTCTACATATTTTCCGTAAGAATCTTTAATTCTTCCATTCAATTTAAGAGAATCAATGTGCGGTCCCGTTGAGAAAATATATTTGAATTGATCTAAAGCATTCCCTTCGTTGTTGTCTGTAATCGCTTGTCCAAAATTAAAACTATACGTCGTGTTTGGCTGTAAATCATCTCGAAGTTCAATTTTTATGAATTTGCTGACAGTCTGAGGCGTGATTAATGGCTCATTTTTTAAAGGAGGAGAAATAATCAGCTGTTTGTTTGTGTTTTTAAGTTTGATATATTCATCAAAATATAAAGTAATAGTATTTCCTTTAAAATCTGTAGTATAATTTTTTGGAATACTTCCGACCAAAACAGGAGCCAAAGTATCTTTTAAACCGCCGGTAATACTGCCTCTTTTGGCGCAGCTTATCATTGATATTAAAATTATAAATGCAATATATTTTAGAGTGTTTTTCAACATAATGGTTTTTCAATTTGATTGCACAAAATAACGATTATATTTGCTTTAATTGAAATTTTTTAGCCATTTATTAGGATTTGGCATTTTGGAAATCTTCAAAAATTTTAGTGTTTAAAATGCTATAATTTCTTACTTTTGAATTAAAATGTAATTTTTCTAAGTTTTGTTCAAGCGATTTTTCCCAGTTTTGTTTCTCTTTTTAATGTTGTCGTGCACGAAAAGCGAAAAACCTGTAATCTCCTTTTATTACTGGAAAACAATGTTCAAGTTTTCTGAAACGGAAAAAGAAACATTGAAAGAAAACAATGTTCAGAAACTTTATGTGAGGTATTTTGACATTGGACTTCATCCAGAAACAAATTTTCCGATTCCCATAAGTCCTGTTCGTTTTGAAGAAAATCCGAAACAATATGCGATTGTTCCGGTTGTTTTTATTCAGAACAAAGTCATGTTGCAATCTAATTTGGATGTAAACGATCTGGCTCAAAAAACGTTTGGTTTTATAGAACAAATCAATTCTAAAAATAAAATTGCGTGTCAGGAAATTCAAATTGACTGCGATTGGACGCTAAAAAGCAAAGGGAATTATTTGAAATTTATAGAGGTTTTTAAAAAACTTTCGAAGAAGAAACTTTCAGCGACGATTCGATTGCATCAGGTGAAATATTTCAAAAAAACAAAAATCCCAAATGTAGATTCTGGAGTTTTGATGTATTACAATATGGGGTCGATTGCGCCAGATTCGTTAAATTCTATTTACGATCAGAAAGTGGCGGCACGATATCTTAAAAGTTTAAAAAGATATCCGCTGCATCTTGATGTTGCTTTTCCAATTTATTCTTGGGGAGTTCATATTAGAAATAATAAAGTGATCGGACTTCGTTCTAAAATCAATAGTAGAGAACTAGAGAAAGATTCCAATTTTGAAAAAATAAGTCCGATTTTTTTCAGAGTGAAACAATCTAATTATAAAAATGGTGTTTTTTATGAAGAAAATGATCTCTTAAAAATAGAGGAAATAAAACCAGAAGATTTAAAAGAAATGGCAGAAGATTTGCAAGATAATCTTGTCGAAAAGCCAAACGAAATTATATTTTACGATTTAGACGAATTCAATTTAAACAATTATGAAAAAAATACTTTTAAGCAGATTATTTCTTGCTTCTAGTGCCATTTTGCTTTCCGCATTTGGAATTATATATGCCTGTGCAGATGGAGATTGGGATTATTTAGGATCTTATAATTCAAATTTTACTCCAGAAACTTTTGCCGACAAATCGTATTCGCCTTTGTTTTTATCGGGCGGAATTTTCTACGGTATTGGTTTTGATACGCAACATAATTCTCGTTTTAATAAAAACATAAAATCAGATTGGGCAGATTATCTTAAAGGAAAAGTCGATACAACTACAGTCAATTATTTTTTGATTGGAGATGAAAAGCCAAGATATTATTCTGATGATAAAAATGTGATCAATAACAAAGAAGAAATTGAAGGCTTGCATGTTTATTATAAAACGAAAAAGGAAAATAAAAGCACTCAGAAATGGGGCAAAAAGCTTAATCTGAAAGATGAGAAAGTGAAAAACTTTGTCGAATTTCTGTATTTAGCTCAGAAAATAGAAACCGTTTCTATCGGAGAAGATTATTGGAGTTACGATCCAGTTGTGGCAAAAACGTTCAATGATGCCAAAATGATTCAGTCAATAGAAAATGTTTACAATACTTTGTCAGATCCGTTTTTGAAAAACAGATATTGGTTCTTGACTATGAAAGCGCGTTTTTATAGTAACGACAAACAAAAAGCAATTGACTTTTTTAATAAAACAGAAAGTTCTGTTGCTAAAAATACGTTGTATTATCGTGCTTTGGCTTACGTTGCCGGAATTAATTATAAGCAGAAAAAATTTGCGACTTCAAATTATTTGTACGCTCAAGTTTTTGATAATTGCCCAGAATTACGTGTTGTAACGGCTTATAGTTTTAAACCGAAAAACGAGTCAGATTGGACTAAGGCTTTGGCTTTGGCAAAAAACAATAAAGAAAAAGCGGCGCTTTGGGCAATTCACGGATATTATAAAGATGAAAAACAAGCGATTGAAAAAATCTACGAATTAGATCCGAAAAGCGAGCATTTGAATTATTTAGGAACGAGATTGGTGAATTCGCTAGAACAAAAAATAAACAATTCGTTTCAGATTGGCGGACAAGGAGAAAACCAGAAACCAAAACAGCAGACTGTTGCTGAAAATAAAACAGAAAATAAAGGAAAAGTTGATAATAGCGCTTTTGATTTAATTGCGAAAATTTCAGCTGCTGGAAATACTGATAAACCATATTTATGGGACATTTCACTTGGATATCTTCAAACGTTAAAAGGCGATTATGCTAATGCGGATAAGAATTATACTAAAGCTGAAAAAACACTTCCTAAAACAGAATTGGCAGGAATGCAACTTCGTTTGTTGCGTTTTGTAAATAATTTAAGCAAGATTGATAAGCTGACAGATAAAAATGAGAAAACAATTCTAGCTGATTTGAACTGGCTGTACACTGAACTTCCTAAAAATTATAAAGGAGACACATTTCGTTATCAAAATGCTTCTTCATGGAGCAGAAGCTATTTGTCGCATTTGTATAAAGAAAGTGGCAATTTTGTGATGGCCGAGATTTATGGTGAATCACGCTATAGTTATTGGAATGACGGAAATGCTTATTATGATAATGAAAAGAATTTGTTGGCGATAAAATCTTTCTTAGAAAAATCTAACAAGAGCGAAATCGAGAAAATTGGTGCAGGAATTTATAGTTTGAAATTGAAAGATATTAATAATTTCCAAGCAATTCAAGCGACTTTCAAAAACAAAATTCCAGAGGCAATTGCTTTTATGCAACAAACAGATTCTGTTCAGCACGTTAAATTCTTAGGAAATCCGTTTAACGGAAATATAAAAGATTGCCACGATTGTGAGCACGCTGCGTATCAGAAGAAGAAATATACTTACATGGATTTCTTGACGACAATAAAATCTATGCAAGATAAATTGGCTCAAAAAGAAGATGTTTACACGAACAGCCTTTTGTTAGGAAATGCGTTTTACAATATTTCTCATTTTGGAAACGGAAGAACTTTTTATGAAATAAGCATCGTAGGTTACGGATCGAGTCCGTATTCGTTTAGAGATTCGATGAAAGACATGATTACGAATAATTCGGTTTCTAAAATGTATTACCAAAAAGCTTTTGAAGCGGCTTCGAACAAAGAACAAAAAGCAAAATGTTTGTATCTGATTTCGAAATGCGAACGAAATGATTATTACAATAAAAAATACAATAACATAAGAAGCTATTGGGAAATTCAAGATGATAAGGTTAATTTTATTGCTTGGAACTCATTCAAAGCTTTAAGAAAAGACTATTCGGATACGAAATATTATCAGGATGTAATTGCAGAATGCGGGTATTTTAATACATATTTGAATCAATAATTTTGGAAAGATGGTGAATAAAATAGAACATATCGGGATTGCGGTAAAAAACATGGATGATGCTAATGTTTTGTTTGAAAAAATGCTTGGTGTTCCGTCTTATAAAATGGAAGCTGTAGAAAGCGAAGGCGTTTTAACTTCTTTCTTTCAGACAGGAAATAATAAAATTGAGCTTTTGGTGGCTACAAATCCTGAAAGTCCGATTGCTAAATTTCTGGAGAAAAAAGGAGAAGGAATTCATCACATCGCTTTTGATGTTGATGATATCGAAGCTGAAATTATCCGTCTAAAAAATGAAGGTTTTGTTTTGATTAACGAAGTTCCGAAGAAAGGAGCCGACAATAAATTGGTTGTTTTTCTACATCCGAAGAACACAAATGGTGTTTTGGTGGAGCTTTGCCAAGAAATTAAATAAAAAAATGTCATTTTAATTTTTGAATAAGATGTTGAAAATCAATTTCATTTTTGAGATTCGAAGAAAGATTTAAAATTAAATTAAAATGATGTCTTAAAATATTTGGAGTGAATGAAAAATAGTAGTAATATTGCATCCTCTAAACCGGTCCTATAGCTCAGCTGGTTAGAGCACCTGACTCATAATCAGGTGGTCCCTGGTTCGAGCCCAGGTGGGACCACGTTAAAAATCAAAGCCTTACAGAAATGTAAGGCTTTTTTATTTGGTCTAAGTGTACTTTTTAAGTGTACTTTCATAATCACTTTGAATTTATCTGCTTATATTTTGTTGAGGTTACTTATTAGCATCTGGTTCAAATAATCTAAATCCTTTTCCTCTAACAGCCCTAGCAATTTCGGGTTTAACTAAATAGTTATTCTGAATTACACTTTTTGTTTTTTGATAACCTAGAGATTCAACCAATCCAGTTTGAGTCTCTATTTTTGTTAAGAATGATTTTCTAAGATGCTTTAATCCAATAGGGCTTGTGATGCCAGCTTTGTTTCTATAAAATCCAAACGAATGGGAAAGCTGTTTAGCCATCGATTCTCTGCTAATATTTTCATCAGCTCCAATTAAATATCTGTCTTCTCCTAGATGATTCTTGTAGTCGAGTCTTTTTAATAAATCTGCTAATTCTGGGGAGTAGGGAATGGGAACTATTTTTTTAGGTTTTGATTTGTCATGATTATGAGCTTTTTCATATTTATAGTCAACTCCAATGATATAGTCGATTTCTCCACTTTGGGTCAATATAATGTCAGAGTATTTAATTGATATTGCTTCTGTTATTCTCATTCCCGTGTAAGCTATCAATTCAAAAGCTTCTTTAATGTATGGTCGGTATCTGTTCTTCCTTACTCCATTTTTATAAATCTGAATAGAATTTTCTTCAGTTAAACAATTGATTATTTTATAGAAGTCATTATCGGCAACATTAATGGGGTTAGGCGCTTCGTTTTTTAATTTGGCGTATTGTAACGGATTAATTAAGTCATAACCTTTAGTTGCTATTAAAAATTTATAAAAGCCTTTTAGAGCTCTTATATTATGGTTATATGTAGCGATACTTTTGCTTTTTATATAAAGCTCTTCAAAATACTTGTTTACAATATTTTTGTCTACTTGATAGATTGTTGTTTTATCTGTTTTATAGCCAATGTTTTCAAGGTATGTTTTTAATTTACAGACATATCCAACGGTATCACGAATGTACTCTTTGCTTCTGACCTTTTGCTCGAAGAAAGGAACATCTACATTTTCCAACCAATCGCTGTACATCATGATACAATCATTAAGCAATTCAGGTTTAGTTTCAGCTTTCGGAATTTGAGTGACAAACTGAATTGGATTAGATAATTCGTCCTTGAATCCTATTAATTCTTTTACCGCATTATCGTATTCTAATGCCTTTAAATCCCTTGTTTTGCGAACTCCATTTTGTTTCAGTATCGCTTTGTATCTCTGTCTGTCTATTGGATGCCTACAGCCTTTATATACTTCCTGCGAGACCTCAATAAGTTTGTTACATTTCTTGCAGACTATATGCAATCCAGTGAATTTCTTATATTTCAATATTTTCATAAATTATGATTTAGATTTAATGCGAGTGTAATTTATTTCAGTGACTCGCCAAATAATTTTGAGGATAATTTGCCTTTTGGGACATAACCCGTTTTCTCAACTTTCTTTGATTTTGGTGAATTCAATATTTTGTACAATTCATCGTTTTTGTAAGCATGGTAAAAATCCTCCCAATTATCACCATACTTTAATTTCAATTCATTTATTAATGGCAAATCAAATGCTAAATCAAAATCATTTCGATACGCAAATTCACCTGAAGAATCCTTGTACAGTTTTAAATGATTTTCTTTGCACCATTTTTTTGCAGTTCGAATGTCTTTCTTATTTATTAGTTTAGACATCTTATTCAAATACATTCTGTCTATATAAAACATCATTTACTTATTTTTAATTTTAAACAATAGAAATCCTAACCCAATAAGATGAGTTTCGAAAAATTTCATTTTTTTACTTTGAATTATTGATTTCTGAACAGAAATCAGATAGATTTAAAATAGAGAATTGTACACCAGATTCTCTAAAATTTAACAATCTGAGCAGACTTTATTTTGATTAAGCGGCTACTCTAAATTTCATTTTAAATAAACCATCATAATCTTCTTGAGTCATATCCATTATTAAAGGATTGAATCCTTTGTTTGTTCCTACATATACTCTCATTGCTATGCTAGCATCTTGATTTGGATGAGCCATACAAAGTTGGACATTGTAGGCAAAATCAGGAATGTCACTTAGGATTCCATCCTTTAGTAAGCTATCAATATCAAAAATCCTATTGAAGTTAGCTTTAGTTGAGTTTTGATTAATAACTCTTAATTCTTTTACTGTCACACTTTTTAATTTTACCATTTTTGTTTTCATATTGTTTTTTTAGTTTATTATTTTATTTCTTATTTAGAATATTCTTTAATTCCGATTGTTGATTTTTTTAATGTTTTTTAGCTTAAAGCACTTTTAGGTTTTAAACTAAAAAAAAATAGAGGCTTTCTTCAATGACTTCAATCTCTTCATCTTCATTGTTTTGAATTTTAGTGAATTTGGTAATTTCAAATTCATTTTTGAAAAATTTTGCCTCGACCTCTAAGGATTCATGTACGATTTCTTCATCTCCATAAATATGATAATCATATTCCTGTCCCTCATCGTTAATAACTAGGTAGATATCAATAGAATAAGCCTTGAAATTTTTAAAGCCTTTTGCGTGTGCCTCGGCAGGAGAGGAAAAGTTTTTGTCAGTGTCAAAAGAATCCATAATTTCTTGTGCTTTTCCAATTGCACTTCTTCTTTTTTCTAATAATTCTCCTTTATCAAAGATATATTCCATAGATTCACTTTGACGATTGCTTTTGCTGTCTACTTCAAGTATGTGTACTGATACAACATATTTACTTTCAATTGGTTCTAAACTTCTTTTTTTCTTAGAATTTTTCATAATTTTTAATTTTTAAAGTTGATTTTAGGCAGTTTTTTGCCTGTCCACATTAAGTAGATTTTTTTTCTTAAATAAAATAGTTTGGATTTTTTGCTTTCTGAATTAGAAAGGCTTCTATGATTTGAACTCTAATAGAGACTTTTTGTGCTAAATTTCAATGTTGAAATTAATTGTTGGTTTATTTTTTATACTGCCATAATTGATATAATTTTTATTCTAATTCTAATTCTGATTTTGTTATGACAAAGGTATTAGTTTTGTGAGTTTTGTGGAAATTATTTTCTTTTTAGGGTATTTTTCACGCAAAATATTTTGTCCTTATTTATATCATATTAATTAATAAATTAGCCAATTAAAAATTATTAAAAAACCGTTTTATGTTTAAAAGCACGCATCCAGTTGAAGAATTTATAACTTTTGATGAGTCCTTTAAAAATAGTTTCAAAAACTTAGATGTAATTAAAGGTTTCAATGACCAGATTATTAAGAGAATTATTTTAGTGCTTAGTCTTTCAACAGGACTTGAAATGAAATACGTGTATAATATAAAATGGAAAGAATTATTAGCACTAGGGTCTGAAAATAATGCGATAGTAAAAGATGAACTGCGTGTTCGTAAATATTACATACCAATTCATCCAAAAGTAAAATATTTACTATCTGATTTATATTGTAAATTAGGTTATCCAAATCAAGAATTGACAATCATAAAGACAGTGCCAGAAATAGAAAAATCAGGAGGTTCATATTTTAAGTTTTCGGAATTGATATTAAGTACTGGCAATGATAACAGTAATCAGATTCGTAAAATTGATAGAAAACATATGAATGCATTTAATTTTGATATTTTTTCACAAATTTTATTTGGAAGGAAAGTTCTAGAAGTTAATGGTTATACAAGTGATATTGGTAAGTTCCTGAAATTACATTTTAAATTACGTTCAAATAAAGAATTGTTTTTTTTTCTAGGGTTTAAATCAAAGGATGATATTAAGTTCGAATTAAGAAACATAAATTTAGATGCTAATGGAGTGTTCGTTCAAATAGAAGACAAAAATTTCATTAATGGATATCCCTTTCAGAAGTTTACGGCTTTTTCAGGATTTTTAAAATCTGAACTTAACAGTTACAAAGACCCTATAACTAATAGTATTCGCTTGCTATTACTTATTAGTTTATATAATGGAATTAGACCATCAAAATTACTCAGACTTAAATGGAAAGATATAATTGAAGTGAATGAAGAAGACGGAAAAACAATCCGATTAAAAAAAGTGATTATTTTCGAAAAACAAAGAATTGAAATTTATAGAGAATATAGAAAAAATCTTCTAGAGCATTTTGTTTATATGGTTGGAAAAACCAATAATACCGCAGCCCATTATTCAAAAAAAGGATTTTTATACCCTGAAGGAGTCAATTTTAATAACAATGTTTTTGTCACTAATACATATAACTCTCTAACTCAGCCAAGTTTATCTCGTGAAATAAAAAAAGCATTAAATAATTTAAAATTTCCACATGCAGATAAAATATCTTCGACATCAACTGTTATAATGTATGGAAGAAGAATTATGGAAATTAAGGGAGACCATAAACCTACTATAAAGAAATTGAAAGAACATTTTAATTTTAAAAGTAAAAAGGAACTATTTGATTTTTTGCATCTTGCAGGTTCTAGAGAAAAAGACAAAGAAATCTATAATTTTAAAGGGAAAGTCAGAAAAAATATTTTTGAAGGTATACTTTACGACCTTTAATTATTCTCGATAATTTGAATCTCCCACAAAAAATATCTTCAAGATGTAAATTCTATACTTTTGACTTTTAAAGAATTGTTGTTTTTAAAACTGTTTTAAGGAAATTAGATGAATAGATTCTAGTATTCATTAAAACCAGTAAAAAACTCTTCTAGGGTTACATTCATTGCTTTCAGTATTTTAATTAACGTATTTAATTGAATGTTTGCTCCAGCTTCATACTTTCCATATTGTGGTCTACTTATATTGTTTTCATATGCAAAATACTCAGAATTAGTATATCCTGCTCTTTTTCTAAAATACTTTAGTCTTTCTCCTATTTTTTTTAAGTAGATAGATTCTTCAGCCTTTGTCTCTTTCTTTATATTCTCATTTTTCTTTAAAGTCATTTTTTGCTCTTTTTATAAAGCAAATCAATTGAATGTCTTTAAATTATGTAACTCTTTATTTAAAGACTCCTTATATGGAGTATTTTTTATTATGTTTGCACCTATAATTTTAAACTTTAAAAAATGAAAAAAATCTTTAATCCAACTGTATTCTTTGTTTTTTCTATTTTTTTTGTGGCTTTTGCTTTTAGACTGAAAAGTTATAAAAAAGGGAATGATATTGAGTCTAGGGAAAACGTTGAAAATTTTATTAAGGGAAAATGGCATGATGAAACCGTTGAAACTGGTGGTGCAATTACATATTACAGATTTGAAATAACTGACACGGAAATAAAGTGTTGGAAATCACATCTCATTATGTCGAGCAATGGAGTTGCGTCGGACAATGTAAGTTATGATTGGGTTGAACAAACACCAGTTGCTTTATCAATAGGTAATGTTGAAACAGAATCTGTTAATTACAGTGACAATGTTAAAACGGATTATAAATATAGAATATTGGGGTATGCTAGTTATGGAACATATAAAATTTGGCGTACTTCAAATGATGATTTATATATACGTTTTAAAGACAATAATTCGATTAATAGTGATACCGAGTGTTCTTTAAAGAAGGGTTGGGAATACTAAAGAAACTATTTAAAAAAAGCCACAAAATGTGGCTTTTTTTATATCCAAAGTTATCAGAATTAATTGCTATTCCCAAAACAGATGTTAAGCCTAAATCATTTTTCGATTTACCATAACTTTTTTGACTTTTAATATTGTTGCACTAGAAGCACCCGTAATTTCCGTAATTTCACGTACAGATAAGCCTTTCTGTAATTTCTTTGATACAGATTGGTGGCGTTGTAGTAATTTTTCATCTGATTGGGTTGTTCCAAATTTTCGTCCTGTAAATTTGCCCATAGCCTTGGCAATTGCTATTCCTTCAGCTGTTCTAGTCTTAATTCTATTACGCTCCATTTCCCCAATACTAGCCATTACACTAATTACCAGTTTTGCCATTGGATTTTCTTGACCATTGTCTAACAAAGTTGTGAAACCTTCTTTAAGAGATTTTAGGTTTATTCCATTTTTTGTAAATGTTTCGATTGTATGAAGAATATCCATTAGGTTTCTGCCTAAACGGTCCACAGAATCTACGACAACGGTACATCTTTCTTTGCAGTCTGTTATTTCGTCAAACATTCTATTTGCTTCTGGTCTTTCAAAGAAAGGAATATTACCTTGGATTTTTTCAATGAATACTTTTTTAGCATCATAACCGATATGAGATTTGAAGTTTTCCAGTTGTCGACTTGAATTTTGTTGTGCTGTTGATATTCTTGAATAGAAGTAGTACATAGATTTAGTTTTTATATGTTTTTGTTTTAAAATAAGGCTCTAAATTATTTTGAAACATTTGTTTGTGTTTATAAGGTTTTACGGTTTTTAGGTCGCTTCATTTTAATGTTATAGTCTAAAACTAAAACATACTACGAGTGTACAAGGAATTTTCTTCCCGTGCCAGGGAGGATGAAATATTTTTATTTTTTTTTCGGCTGTCAACTCCCGTAGATGTTGAGGTATTTGAAAAATGTAAAATTGGAAGCCTTTATTTTCTGTCTTTTTTGACATGGGGAAATATTTATCTAGAAAGAGATAAATATGAAACAAGCCCCAATCAAACAAGAAGGAATAAATGTACTGTCATTATTCGATGGTATAAGTTGTGCGAAACTTGCACTTGAAAAAGCAGGAATTAAAATCAATAAATACTATAGTAGCGAAATCTGTCCTCATGCTCTAGCAATCCAGAATCATCATTATTCTGGAGATACAAACTTTATTCAATTGGGCGATGTCCGCAAAATTGATGGTATTGAATTAAGAAACGAAATTGACTTAGTTATTTTTGGAAGTCCTTGTACAAACCTTAGCAGTATTAATCCAGTGGACCGAAGAGGGCTTGAAGGAGCAGAATCGAAATTGTTTTATGAAGCGAAAAGAATTCTTCATGATATTCATGCGTTTTCATCAATTCATAAAAAGTTATATTTTCTAATGGAAAATGTTGCAAGCATGACTGCAAAGGACCGTGATGCAATTACAAGCGAACTTTATGAAATTTTTCCCGATGTTAAGCTAGTAAAGATAAATTCAGCTGACGTTTCGCCAGCAAATAGAAGAAGGCTCTACTGGACCAACATCCCTAATGTTGAAATTCCTAAACCAAGCCAAATCAAATACCAAGATATTGTAGTTAATGGTTACGTTGATAAAGAAAAAGCTAACGTATTATTAGGGACTAATGTTACCTTGACGAATGGGATTTTCCGATATCATAAAATGAATATTGGTAACATTATATACAAGTACAAAAAATTTGCAGAACAATCAACAGAACAAAAGTTAGTAGAATATCCATTTATATTACACAATTCAGGTTACATTGGAAAATCTCGTTCAGGTTTTGATGAATATGATTTCCCGAACGGATGTTATCGTTTGCCAACCGTATTAGAATCGGAGAGACTTATGACCATTCCTGATGGATATGTTTCAGGGGTGCCTAATATTTCTAAAACCAACAAACTAAAGGCAATTGGTCTAGCAATGACTGTCGATGTAATAACAGGTCTAGTTGAGAATCTAAAATAAAAAAAGCCTCTTATGAGGCTTTTAATTAATCTTGATATCTACTATCATATACTCTATTTGCATCCACTATTGAAGATTTTAGCTTAAGTATCTTAGTACTCACATCTCTTTCAATAACTTCATCTAAAGGAAATTCTAATTCATTAAAATGTCTTAATGCTCGTTGCTTTATATTGGAGCGTTGGTCTTTTGTACCCCTATTATTGTGAAAGTCAATCCAGCCTTCAATTACTTTCATTTTAGAATTAAAATTCTTTTCAATACTTCTTTTGATTGAAGAGATTTCATTTTCCTTATTTAATTTGGAAATCGTTAATGCACCGCTTTTAAATTTATAAATATAAAAATCTGAAAGTTTTGCTATATAATCGTCTGTTACATGATGACCATCTATAGCTTTGACAATTATTTCATTTATTGCATTATATTCTAAATCTGTCATTGCTGAAGTTGAAACAACTGTTGCCTCAATTTGAGTCTCATGTCCAATTATAATTGCTTCATCATCTGAAGATTCTATTGATGTAAGACTTTGAGTAATTTCTTCTTTAGATATTTTTTCATGGTTGGGATTCAAATTTCCAAACTCACTAACTAT
This sequence comes from Flavobacterium sp. HJSW_4, assembly GCF_042436695.1. NCBI lineage: Bacteria > Pseudomonadati > Bacteroidota > Flavobacteriia > Flavobacteriales > Flavobacteriaceae > Flavobacterium > Flavobacterium sp. HJSW_4. Next base: position 118,081 of record NZ_JBHNPP010000007.1, on the reverse strand, counting down.
GTAGATATAGGTAAAACCTTTTCCTTTTCCGTTAGGAAGTTTTTCTTTCTTCAAGTAGCCAAATTCAATTAAATTTGATACCGCATTTGACATTTTATCGTTGCTCCAATGAAGTACTTTTCGATAATGGCTTAATACTAATTTCCATTCAGAAGTATTGTTTAGGCATAATTGTAATAGAGTTTTTGCACTGTCTGTTAACTCTGTTGAAATCAAGATATTTCTTGAAATGGTTGTGTAATTACCCTTTTCTTGGTCGATTCGATACACTGTTGTTGTTTTGGATTGTTTTTTCATTAATTCTCATATCCTTTTTATTTAATGTTATTTCTCCTTTTTTTAGGTGGGTAAGGAAACCAGCTATTTGCATGATAGCTGGAACCCACAAAATCATTTAATTGATGATTATATACAATTATAACGCATTTAAAAATTTAGTCAAGAGCTATTGAAAAATTAATTTCAATTTTATAAAAAATTGAAATTAATATCTGACCTACTAACATTTAGAGATGAAAAATCAACAAATATTTATTGTTGATGATATTTTTTATTTATACCGATAATCGGATAAAATATAAAAACTGATACTTCATAAGTAACTCCGATAATCAGAGCTTAATAATCCTAAGATTATTATAACTTCTAATAATCTGAGACATAATATGAAAAAGACTTAAGTCTTTTTCAATATGACAATACATAATAAAAATACAGTTGAAGTAAATTCTATTTAACTTATTTTGTTTTAATTCTATTCTAAAATATACACAAAGACAATAAAAATACAATCTCAACTAAATCTATAGAGAACACTTTGGTGTTCTCCTAATAATTCATAATTTGATTATCAACTTCCAACCAATCCATAATAGCTTCAATTCAACAAAAGTAAAGTACAAGTGCCAATACAATCTCTGCTTATCGGATAACGATAGGAATTGAGAAGTGAATAAGTCAAAGGGGGAGCCCCCTCCCGCGTATTATCTAAACAATCATTCAACAAATTAAGTTCCGTTACCTCCCTACTTTTTTTGGAAATTCCGATTATCGGTATGTTAAGCCTATCAATGTTCAAAAAAAATTTTAGGGGTAAAAAAGCATTTTATTTTTCAGATTAGCCAAATTCAAAAAAAACCATGGGAAATTCAGTTCCATTTTTTAACTTATTAAGTCATTATTGGTACCATAATGTGCTTACATTAGCCTGCTTTTGCTCTGTTGATTAAACGTTAATATCTTAGTAAATACTAGCGATAGTCGATGTAGTGTGTGTGCACAGCTTCAATTTACCAAATAATATATTTCAAGGTTGGAATTCATTTCAATTTCAAGATATTTATAATTAAAAGAAGAATATGAAACTTAAACTAACATCAAAACAAATGCTCATGCTCCTTGACAAAGTAGGTGTGCCAAAAGGGAAGGTAATATCAACCAATGGTCGAGTATTAAATAAAATTTATCAAAGCCAAAAAAATAACTTATGGAGTTAGAAAACAAAGTTTTACCTAATACTTCTTTTAATTATTAGGTAAAATCTAGTATAGAAGGAAAAATTGATTCATCTGGTAAATCATTGTTGTTAACTAGTGGGATTTTTAATTTATTACAAAAAGTAGCATATGATGAGGAATTTAATATTTGAGTTGGTCTGATAGATATATTATTTGTAATGACTGAGATGACATGTATCAAAACATTTGGATTTTCTTTTTTTAACGATGCAACAAATTCTTCCATAGTTTTTCCACTAGATATTACATCAATAAAAATAACAACTTCTTTCATAGAAGCTATATCATTAAATAGTTTGGTTTTGTTCGTCTCTTCATCTGAATAAAATTTACCATTTCCTCTAACTGGAAAAATAAAATTTTTAGTATTTAATCTTACGGAAATTTGGCTAGCAATTATGCCACCTATAACTTCCAATCCAATGATTAAACATTCAGAGTTTTTTGAATTTATGAGACCGATAATATATTTTATCGATTTTTCCAATATTCGAGATAATAGAACAGGTTGATTCATTAAACTGTTAATATTTATCCATCCCATAGAAGAGAATTCTTGATTTGTTTTAAACCTTCCAAATCTAAAAAGATTATTGTTTGTAATGTCTAACATTATTTCATCTTCAATTTCTGAATCAATAACTTTAATATTAGAATCATTGGGAACAACAATTGAAGTTGATATTGGTGTTGTTTGAGTTGATTCAATAATTCTTATATCGCTAGGACCTATACTTTCCCAGTCACCTATACTTTCGCTTGGAGAATGTGTTTTAAAATTAAATCTGTAGGTGTATATTGATTTTTCTTTAGATTCGGTATTCAATGTAAGTAATTTACATTGTCTAGGAAATTCGCTAATGGTATCAATTGGGCCTCCAAATCGACCTGTCAAAATATAAGTCGAGTTGTTAATATTTTTTTGTTGACCTGCATGGACATCTCCTTGAAACCATACTGTATGCAAAGTTTTTAAATTAGAGATTCTTTCTCGTAAAGGTGTACCTTTTATCCATACATGATTTTCGTGCCAATTTTCCTCTTCAGATGCTAAGAAATTACTATCATCAGAAATGATTGGAAAATGACAGCCGATTAATAATATGGAATTTTCATTTAAATGTTTCTTTAAAACATCTGAAATAATTTCATCAACTTCTCCACTAGTTATTTTTCCAGGTTTACCATTTTCTGAATTTAAAGTTGAGTCAATAGAAATATAAAAAATATTCTCACCTCCAAGTTTCTTTAAAAAGCATCTGTCTGATTTAAAAAGAACTTCTCCTTCATAGGGTTCAATAAATTTGTTATAGGGCGTACGAAATTCCGCAGACCTTGAGAAGTCACCATTTTCCTCCTTCCATTTATAATCATGATTTCCAATATTGCAACACACATTTGAAGTATCAATTTCTAATTCAAGACAGATATAGTTTATTATTTCATTTACATATACGAAATTTTCAATTTTACCTTTATCTATAAAGTCTCCTGTTATTATTAGATAATTAACTTTTACTTCATTTTTTTTTATCTTATCTACAAGATTATCTATATACTCTTGATAATATCTTCTTCTTAGATGTTCTAAAGTTCCTTCAAAATCATTTAAATGTAAGTCCGTTATGTGTAGTATTCCTTTATCCATTAATTAAATAGTTTAAACTGGGCTTCACCTCCAGTAATATCTTTTAAGCCAGTTAAATAAGTTAAATCAAATTCATGAGTAAAAGTATCCTTGTCAAATAAACTACCAATAACAAGTGCATGACAAAGTTTTGACCCCTTCATTTCAGTATACGTTTTTGCTATTTTTATTTCGGTTCCACCAAAAACAAAATCTCCAATGTAAATGTAATTTATCCCCTTTTCTTTTTGTTTTACAAAATTTATGTCAAATATTTTATGTCTAGGGCCTAAGTGGTCTATTGTTTCAAATTTTATATTGTGAATCAAGCCTAACATAGCCGCAAACGGAGCCCCTCTTAAACTCGCACTCAATAACTTAACATTTTCTAATCTTGACTCATTTAAAATTTTAGACAATTTATCTGATAAAAAGAAAACTATCCAAATAAATTTGTTTGGATTTGAAATTATTTCACTTGAATTGAATTCTCCATTAGCAATTATTGGTGTAGAACATAATCTAATTTCTCGAGGGAATTTCTTAAAAGAATTTGATATAGTACTTTTTATAAATTTTTCAATATAAATTTCTCTTTCTTTAAATACTTCAATGAAATCTACCTGTGAAGCTTTTCCAATAGTTATTGTTTCATTTTCTGAATTACTATTTATTATTGCTTTTGAATCTTTTTTCAGTTTATCAATTTTTCCTAGCAAATGATGACCATTTATTATTACTAATTGTTTTTTATTATCATTCAATTTTAAAAAAATACTATCCATTGCATGGTCGTCAATATCAGTAATTCCTTTAAAATTAATGACTATTGGTTTATTAGCTTCAGTCTCACTAACTATCAAGGCTAATAATTCACATGCATCTTTTTCTAAAATATTTAATAATGAAGTTCCATTAGCTATCCACGTTAAAACTTGAATCCTAGAATATACATAAGATGTAGTAGTGAAAGAAATATCATTTAATTTATGTTCCATCTCCATGATTAAAAAGGTATTTCAAATGTTATTCTACTTCCAACTAAAAAATCTTCATATTTTTTAAAATACCCTTCATTCCTTAATCTTGTATCTACAAATCCATTAGTATAATTGCCAATACTATCAATTGAAATTTTATCGATGCCAATTGCACCTTCAGTAGTTTTAGCCTTTTTCCAAAGTTCCTGTTTCCACAATATTTCACCATCAAAAGATGACATAATCACATAGCCATCTGACAGAATAATGTCGTCAATAGCTCTGTAAAGTCCAATTTTGTTTTTACTCTGAAGAGAGGAAATTAGCAATGCTTTTAAATTTGAATTTTCAAGATTTTCATTTAAATAAGATTTTGTGTCTTTCATTGACCTCAAAAAACCCCGACCACTATCACAAACTACCGTGCTAATTCCCCTTTTTGTTCTTTGAACTGCAACAAATGCAATCTCTCTACCATGTAATAAAGAGTTTACTACAAGTTCAGACAATGTAATTGTAAAAACACTTTCAAGATTTTTATTCCAATTATCATGAAAAATTTTTGAATTGAAGATATTGTTTAATCGAAAGTGAATAGAGTGTTTAATCTCTTGTCTTTTAGTATCTTTCCAATCAATTATTTCAGATTGATTATTATAATCAATGTTTGGCACATCACTATAATAAAATATTTTTGTAGTTATGCTTGTTTTATTATTATCATAGCCTCCAAGCATTCCTTTCCAATCATACAAGTCAAATTCATGGGCGATTCTTAAAAAGCCTATATCAGATAAAAAGCCTTGAAATTCTGGTTGCCAAAAAGCTAAAACTTCGATTGGCTGACCAATAAAGTCTCTAATAGTTTTTGAAATACCTAAAAAAGCTGTTAAAGCAGAGATGCTAGCATTTTTAGGAGGAATATTTCTCATATCCCACACTGGAATTTTGCCATTTCCAATAATATAGCTTTCACGTAGTAAGTTTAACTCTTTTCCTAAGTGATAATTTAAATTTGATAAATTAATTAAAGAGCCAATGTTAATTATTTGTTTTTCCATTCAAAGACTTTAATTATTTAATATTTACCAAATGTAGGTAAATTCCATCCAATTGAAACAATTAATTTATTACTGATTATAGTACCCTCCTTGTCCTAATGGTGACCAAAAGCAATAGCGTATAAATTTATTTCTTCGCTTATCTTCGGGTATTTCTCGAACTAGATGAGGTATTCCACCTTCTCTAACATTCTTCTGTGCCAAAAAAGCAAATGTCAACTCAACAATATCAATTACGTTAATAAATGTATGTTCTAAAAATTCATGTAACGAAGTTCGTTCTAATTTGATTTTTTTGTGTTGAAGTTCAATCGTCGGGGATATTATATCTCCATTAGATTGTAATTCATAATCTAAAACTTTTGTGTGGTCAAGCCTATGGTCAAGCCCATTCCTTAGCTCACGAATAACTTGCATAAAATGAATAGCATTTCCGATGAAAAGTACAAAAGAATCATTCTCATTATATTTTTCCTTTAATTTTTGATGCAAATTAGGAAAGTGAGATTGTTTTGTTAAACCAATATTAGGATAAAAATTAACGATTATGTCCATCAACGTTTGTTCTACGTGGTCTGCTTTTTGAAAAATGGTTTTACACTTCGACTCGAGACTAACTACAGATGGTAGTTTATAAGAGCTTAACTGCTTTTTTCTCTCTTCATATTCGTTGGAAGCACTATCTTCAGCCAATTGATACTCTTTAATTTCTTTTTCAAGGATTGAAATTTCAGAAAGTAAATCAATAGCTAGACTAATTATTTTTTTACAATCAATGGAATCCACGATATAATCTTTATTGAATAGAGTCATAGCTGTCAATAAAGTTCTCGAAACAACTTCAGATTCAGTCCCTTTGTCTATAATAAGTTTTTGAATTGTAGTTGGAAGATTAATATTTGTTCTTTTAGGGTCAATGGTATCTGCCATTACCATTTCATATATTGCTCTTTCTTTTATTATCAATGCTCGTCCTCCAATATCTCTCATTTCCATAATTGCTCCTTCTTCTTTCGAGCCAATATCTGCATATCCTCCAGATTCTCTTTTTCTATCAATCGGCTTTTTTTCTTCCATCATTTACGTGTGAATTAAGATTAAAGATGTTTTTATAATCAAACTACATATTAAAAACGATTGCACTTAAATTAGAGGCTTTAAAAATCTTGAAATTTTTCTTGGTTTATAATCTCCCCAAGGCATTAATCGATTTTTTGGGTACGTAACATATAGAAACCTTTTAGCCCTAGTAAAAGCCACGTATGTATTGTTTTTTTCTTGTTGTAATTCTTCGCCTCCTTTATTAATCGCTCTAAAATCTGGAAATGTACCGTCGTCCATCCCTATTAAAAAAACAATTTCACTTTCTTGCCCTTTCATTGTATGAACAGTGCTGAGACAAACACCAAAATCTTTGTTATTTGAATTATTGGTCAGGCCTAACGCTATTGCGGATTTGAATCCATCTAATGATGGTCTTAGGTTTTGTTTTTTATATTGAATCAATTGAGTAGCAAAATCTTCTAATTCATCTAGAGTGAGTTTCTTTTCATCATCATCATTTATTAGTTCATTAAATAGCTTTTTTAATGCCTCAATTTTCAAATGAAGATTTTCAATTGTAGAATCAGTTACTATTTCTTTAATATTTAATGAAATTGGATATTTAGAAGCTTCAAGTTCGTTTGAACTTAATACGTCATTGACTTTCAGAATATCTTCTAATTTTTTTTGATGTAGTTTGTCAAGAGGATTAATTTTCACTCGAAAGTATAAATCAAAAATTTTCATTGAAATCGAACTAAATTTAATTCCTATATTTCCAGATTTGAAGTAATAAGGTATATCTTCTTTAATAAGTAGTTCTTCAACGTATTTGAATACAAATCTATTTCTTCCTAAGACAGAAATTTTGTCAAATGTAATTTCACCCTCAATATCATTGTGCGATTTTAGATTAATGAGTTTTTTAATTCCATTTACTACCAATTTAGCTTCATCAATTTCTGTCTCAGCATCTTTAATTTGAAAAACTCCATTAATTACATAGTTAATAGCTTCTACTTCTAATCCCATTAGAATATTTGAAGCTTCAATTACGGATTTAGAGCAACGATAGTTTTCATCAAGTGTAATTTTTTGGGCTTTGAAATCTGATACAAAATCTTCTTGCATAAATGATGATGCTGAGCCATTAAAACCATAAATTGCCTGATTAGGGTCTCCTACCATCATCACATTTTTTATAATGTTACCACATAATGATTTTAAGAGAAAATATTGAAGTTTATTTAAGTCTTGACATTCATCAATGCAGACATAAGAATAAGCTTTACGATATAGATTTGCAACAGCTTCATTATTTGTAAATAATTCGTAAACCAACCTTATTATATCATCAAAATCAATAGCATTATTTGACTTTAATAAATCTTGATATGTCTCGAATAAGTATTGATATTCTAAGTTTTCTGAACTTTCAGCTAATTCCTCCGCTGAAATAAGTTCTCGTTTGACCTCCGAAATAAACTGTAGTACATTGTAAGTGTATTCATTTTTTTTCTTTGGTTCTAAATTGTCGTATATATCTGTGAAAAATGGCACAGACTTAATCGCTTGTTTAATTAGTTCTAATCTATCGGAATCGTCTTCAAAAATATGAGGCATTCTATTATATCCCAGAAGCTTAAATCTTAATTCAAGGATAGATTGACAAAAACTGTGAAATGTGCCAACAAAGACTCTTTTGTTAATGTTATCTGACGAACCTAGTCTATCTTTAATTTCAGCGGCAGCCTTATTAGTGAATGTAATTGCTAATATTTTATCATTTACATTTTCAGATAAACGTTTTATTCTTTCGGTTAAAACCCGTGTTTTCCCGCTACCTGCACTTGCTAAAACCAAATAAGCACCTTGGTTTAAGTTTACAATACTACTTTGATTTGGTGATAAATTAATTTTATTCATTAGTTGGGGGATTTATTATTATATTCACTTGGTCAAATAATTCTGTAATTTTAGCAGGTAAGCCTTTTTCAGAATTATAGATAAGTTCTGACAATAAACTAGGATATTTGGTTTTGTTAAGAGTTAACAAATCATTTATTGCATTTGCTCTGCCTTCTTCACCATTATAATCTCTTAAACTATCTACAAAAATATTTTGAGTACAAGTTTCGCATACGTCTTCTGTTTTCATTCTGCCTTTTGAAGTTCCATTTTTATTTGCAATCAATTCGTCTAAATCCTCAATATCTAATATTGTTTTAAGACAAATTTCAATTTCCTCAGAAAAACCATTATTTGAAATGTAAGATTCAAAATCATCTCCGTTGTCAAAATGAACTATATTCTGAGGCAAAATTATTTGATTTATTGCTGAATTTGATTTAGATAATTTTTTAAAATCTTTTTTTAACTTTTTAATTATCGCTTCTTCTCCATCGCTTAAAATAAACCATTTTAAATGGAGACTCTCTGCAAAATAAATAAATGGAAAATAATTTCCTCCACCATCAATTCCGACAACATCAATTCCAAGTTCTATAGTACTTTTGTCAAAATGTTTTTTGAGTAGTAAAGGCAATGCTTGTTCTTCTGTCTCTCCCTCACATAGTATTATTACCTTAGAAAAATATAGTTCACCTCTTGTATTGACAACTTGACGATTAATTTTTCGTATTTCCTCAGGAGTCAAATCAATATCGTTAATTTTACCAATTAGTGTTGTGTCAATATTTTTAACGATACTTCTTATTTCTTTTAGTTTAGCACTTCCAGCAATATAGCTTGAATGAGTAGCTACTATTTTTTGCCCAATTATATCATTAATTTGAGAATATAATTTTTTTTGAGCGTTTGGATGCAAATGTGACTCAGGCTCTTCAATTGCAATTATTGGATAATAGGCAACTTGGCTATCGTGAGCTAACTTCATGTTTTGCAAAATGAATGCCTTTAGAATTAGTAATGAAGACCAACTTCTTGTCCCCATTCCATGATACTCCATAGAAAATTGAGAATAATTAATCTTAATTCCTTTATTTAAGTCTCTTAATTTCTTCGTAAATGGAGTGATATCTACAGTATTATTAGGATTGTCCATTGCGGTATCCAATTCTTCCAAAGTCTTGTGTAAATTTGTTAAGATATCACTTTTGTCGATTGTTTCTTTATTCAATTCCCTAATAAGTTCTTCAATGGTTTCCTTGTCGCCATCAGAATAATTGATAGAAGAAAGAATCTTTCCTAGAAAAGAAGTTTTAGATTTTAAATCTTCTAGAACATCTCTATTAGCATCTAAATAGAAAAATGGAATCTCATCAAAGTAAAAACTTAAAGAGTTGTTGTAATCTTTTTGATACCAATATTCATTAGCATCATTTTGAAAATCAACCCATTCATCAATAACAAATTGTTTTTTTGTAAATGTCTTTCTAATTAAGTTTTCTTCTATTACAGTTCTAAACGCTAATATTTGATTGTTACTAGTATCCAAGCTAATTCTATGCTCAGTAAAAACGGTGAACCATAGGGGTTCAAATTCAGGGAGTTGGGCATTGTTTGCGTCTACACTTATAAAAAGTAAGTCAATAATTATTTTATTTCGATTAATAGCATCTGAAAAGAAAAAATCATCATCTGTGATTTGAAATGAATTGGATAATGCAATCTGGAGTGCTTTTAAAAGGGTTGTCTTGCCTGCATTATTTGTGCCAACAAGAACAGTTGTTGGTTCGAAATCAATTTCAATATTATCTAATCCTCTAAATCCGTGTACTCTTATTTGTTTTAGTAATATTCCCATTTTAAATCATTTCGTTAAATTAGATGAATGCATTTGTGGTTATAATGTTTTTGTATTCTTTGTCTTAAATTATATAATAAGGCTTTTAATTTAATTTTTTAGTCAGAAAGAACGAATTTATGAAATTACTCCTTTGCGATACTATTTCGGACAAGCAAATTGTGTCGTTTTACTTTAATGTATGAATCAAGGTAAACAATTTAAACCCAATATCATTATACAAGTTTCGTTATGTCTATTTTTGAAAAGCTCCATCTTTTTAATGCAAAATCAATGATTTTCTTATGTCTTTTTTCAATAGAGCCAATTTTCCAAGTATTATCAAGTGAAAACTCTTTAATTTCTGCTTGTTGGTTGAGTAAAGGATTTTGATTGTAAGACTTTATTTTTTCTGAAAATGGTTTGTTGCCAATAGAAGCATTATGAGAGCCAGATATTAACATAAGATTCCCTACTGAGTTCAAATATTTAGATAGAAATTCTTCAGTATATTCGTTTTTTTCGTTTACATCGTATCCAGATGCTAATTTTTCATTTTCTCCGGGAGTTCTTGGAGAAATATGTTCAATTTGTTCTTTATCCAAAGAAAATTGCTTAATTGAATATCCCTTATTTTGGATGGAATTTTCATACTGCCAAAGTAGATAATTTAATACAGTACTGCCATAAAGACCTCCATTAAGGTAGCTTTTAAAATTACTATCTCCCCAATACCATTCGAAGTTAAGTTTTTCATTGATTTTATTAATTAATGCCGATAAATCTCCATTAAAGTTTAATAAAATGCTATTTAGACGTTCTTGAATATTAGCTCTAGAGTTAATTAGTTTTGCACGAAAAGTTATAATTTCAAGAATATTAAAGAGAATAGAAAGTTTGCTTTTATCTTCTCCAAAAAAATTATAGCCTTTTATTATGAATGGGTATATATACGCAGGAACAGATAATTGTTTTAATTTATGAGCATAGATGTCATCTACACTTTCAAATTTTTTCATGTTTGAAAAAGTTGTATGCAGTTCCGATATGTAGCTCTTAATCCAATCTATTTTGTCTTTTGATTTTTTAAAAACATCTTTTAGGTCATCTAGTGTTCTATAATTATATCCTCTTATATATGCATTGTTGTGATAAATTAAGATACTGTCCTCATTTAGAGTTTTAAGGTCATTTATAATTAGATAAATGTGTTTAAAAATATTAGAGATGTTTTCAATGTTTGATTCAGTTTCTTCAGGAATACTGTAAACATACATTTGATACATGAAGTAGGATTTTATCTTTTCCATGTTTGTTAAGTCCTTTCCTCTGTTGTTTTCTAGTTCAAACATGAGTGCAGAATCTTTTTTTCCTCCAAGTTCAATAATTGTTAAATCTGTGCTTTCAATTTTATCTAATAACTTCAGTATTTTTTCTGTTGGAAGTTTGTCAATTTCGTTTTCAAAATGCTTTTTACCTCCTTTTATTCTTTTTTGAGAAGGAGAACTAGTTTGAAAATCTGATTTATTATCTATGATTATTGCATCATAGCAAGCTCTGTCGTACTCAACAGGACGCAACTTAATATTTCCTCCATTTTTTAAAAATATATTTTCTTTTGTGGCGAAGTCGAACTCTTTTAATAATATATCTTTATTTCGGCTTTTTAAAATGTTTAAAATTGCTCTAATAAAAATTGATAAAGTTGTAATTCTCTGTTGCCCATCTATAATTTCATAAGTGACATCTTTTTTTATTGTCTCTAAAAGAATATTTCCATAAAAATAGTTATTATTTCCTTCGATTTGTTCTAATAGGTCATTTAGAAAAACATTCCATTCTTCCTTCTCCCAAGAATAGGCTCTTTGATAAACAGGTATTAAAAATGATTTTTGCGAACTGTCAAATAGTCCTAAGATTGATTTTCTGTAAAAATCCATGTTATTTATTGATTATTAGTGTTTTTTTATGTAGCCTAATTTAAAGCTAAGAATGATTTTAAACTCTGCTGATTTTTTCAAATGTATTAAAATCAAATTCCAAATTTACAGGTATTTTTACTGTTTTATTACAGCAATTTGTGTGTCATCTAAGTGTACTTATTAAGTGGTAAAATGTATAATAATGTCATATTTTGTAACTTCACTTTTTAGTAAGTGATTAATAGCCAGATACACAATGTAATACAAGTATTACTCATAATCAGGTGGTCCCTGGTTCGAGCCCAGGTGGGACCACTCTTTTAGAAACACAAAGCCTTTACAGAAATGTAGAGGCTTTTTTGTTTTTAGTCCTTTTTTTTCGATGTGAAAATTGAAATTTTTGCATTAGAATAATTAAATTCAAATCTTTTAAAATATCTTAACTTTATCCATCCGAAACAAATTTAATCTTCAGATGGATAGATTAACTCCCGAACAGAGGAGGAAAACTATGCAGGCGATAAAAAGTACTGCTACAAAAGGTGAAGTAAGGCTTGCTAAAGCATTATGGAAATTGGGTCACAGATACCGGAAAAATAATAAAAAGGTATTTGGAAGGCCTGATCTTACTTTTGCCAAATACAAAATTGCCATTTTTGTGGATAGCGAATTCTTTCACGGAAAAAATTGGGAAACGGAGCAGTTCAGAATTAAAACGAATCGTGAATATTGGATTCCGAAAATTGAAAGAAATATTCAGCGTGACGAAGAAGTAAATGCTTTTTTAATTTCAGAAAACTGGACTATTTTAAGATTTTGGAGTAAGGAAATTGAAAAAAATCTAGAAGTTTGTTTGGCAAAAATTGAAGGGACAATAATGCTTTTGAGTATTTAAATTTTTTCAGTTTTTAATTGTCTGGCTTCTGCTTTCTCGATGCATTTGAATATTTCAGAAGCAATTCTTTCTATAACAGGCATGCTTACCGAATTTCCAGCTTGTTTGTAAAGGCTAGAATTTGAAATTTTGGGTAGTTTATAATGATCTGGAAAGCCTTGAAAACGAAAACATTCTCTTGGAGTTAATTTTCGAAAACCAAATTCGGTTGTAATAATTGGAACATTGTGTCCGCCAGTTCCCATATTTGCAGTTAAAGTAGGACAAACTTCTTTTTTGTTTTCTCGCACATACTGCCTCCTAAACTGGTAGATCCTGTCTTCTCGTACAACCGCTTCCTTCAACATGTTGTACATGTATTTGTCTTCGGTGTAATAGAATTTTTTATCGACTTTTTCTTTTGTGATTAAATCGGTAACTTTTTTTGTTAATTCTTCTTTGTCGGGGAAATTAAATTTAAAGCCTTTTTTAACGAAGTTCTTATCAAAAGCAACCATGAAAATTCGTTCGCGATTGTGCGGAATATTTCCGAAATCTCTGGTGTTTAATATGGCGGAGTCAAAAGTGTAGTCGCGTTTTTTGATTTCACGCTGAATTACTTTCATAGTATTTCCCTTGTCGTGTCCTTTTAGATTTTTGACATTTTCAAGAAATACCACTTTTGGCCGCATTTCATCAATAAAATCTAATATTTTGAAAAAATGATTTCCTCTGCTGTCTTTAAAACCTTTTCGGTGGCCAGCAAGAGAAAATGGCTGGCATGGAAAACCTGCAGTCAGAATGTCAATTTTATTAAGATCTTTAACGTCAAGCTGCATTACATCTCCTTCAATAAGGGTATGTTCAAAATTATTTCTATAGGTAACACAGGCTTTTTTGTCAAATTCATTCGCCCATTCTAATTTAAAACCAGCATTTTCAAAACCTAAACATATACCGCCTACGCCTGCGTATAAACTTCCGACTGTATATTGGTTTTTCATTTTTTGTTTTGATTGTGAGTTTGAATTTGGATTTCTAGCCCTTTTAAAGTGGTCTAAATTTATTTGTGCAAATATATTAATTTGAGAACATTCTCTATAAATGTATTTAGAATTGGAATCCAAACTTCTTTTTTTGACGTAAATCTAATCAATGAAATTTTTTTTCACGAAGTAAAAAATGTATTTTTGTTAAAATCAGGAAATTCTTATAAGCTTGTAAATCTTGTATATGACTTTAAAAAAGAGATTTTGCATGTCAAAGGGGTTTCTGAAAGGAATGCTGGAATTTTTCAAAAGAAATGTTAAAATTAGCCTCTCCTTTTTTGATTTAAAAGTTGGTTTTATGCAAAAAACTTATACTTTTGTTCCAGATTTTGGAAATGGAATGTATTTGTGCGAAATTCCATTAAAGAAAATTTGTCAATATTTATCTAGACTTGCGTTAGCAAAAGCTTGAATTTATGAAAAATCTAAAAGCCCCATTTTTAGTAATTGCCTTATTATTAAATGTTTTATTAGCGTCTGCGGAAACTTCTTCGCATCCGCCAAGCCCAACGGCAAGAACTGCCAGTGCTATGGCTGAAGATGATTGTCCTCCACCTAACAATTGCGAGGCAGATATGCCAATAGATCAAAATATTGTTTTTCTGGTAATCACCGGTTTGGCTTTAGGTCTTACTGTAATATATAAAAATCAAATAAAAAAAGCTTCAATTTAAATTGAAGCTTTTTTTATGGAAAATGTAAAACGTTATTTGTTGATCGAATAAAGTCTAGAGATGTATTTTCCGACTACATCAAATTCAAGGTTGATTTTTGTTCCAACTTTGAAATTTTTAAAATTAGTATGCTCATAAGTATATGGTATGATTGAAACACAAAATTCATTTGTTTTTGAATTTACCACAGTAAGACTTACTCCGTTTACGGTAATCGAGCCTTTCTCAATTGTGATATTGTTTAAGTTTTTATCGTACTCAAAAGTGTAGTTCCAGCTTCCGTTTGCTTCTTCGATTTTGATGCAAGTTCCGGTTTGGTCTACGTGGCCTTGTACAATATGCCCGTCAAGACGGTCTCCAAGCTTCATTCCTCTTTCTAGATTTACAATGTCGCCAGTTTTCCAATCGCCGATATTGGTTTTTAGAATAGTTTCCTCAATTGCGGTTACTGTGTAAAGAGAATCTTTAATAGCGACAACTGTAAGGCATATTCCGTTGTGCGAAACGCTCTGGTCGATCTTTAATTCGTGGGTAATTGATGAGTCAACTGTTATGTGAAGATTGTTTTGGTCTTTTTGAATTTCGTGAATCCTGCCAAGTGTTTCTATAATTCCTGTAAACATTGTGGTTTTATTTTACTAAATTTGCACATCAAAATTAGTAATAAATAAACTGAGCTCATGAATAAAAAAGCAGAAAATATAATTGTTGGAATTTCAGTTGGAGATTTAAACGGTATTGGAAGCGAAGTTATACTGAAAACATTCGAAGATTCTCGTATGTTGGAATTGTGTACGCCGGTTATTTTTGCAAATGCTAAAATTCTTTCATTCGTTAGAAAAAGCTTTACATCGACAGTTCAATTTCACGGAGTTGATAAATTAGAGCAGATCATTCCTGGAAAAGTAAATGTTTTGAATCTTTGGAGAGAAGGAGTTGATATAAATTTTGGTGTAAATGATCCTAAAATAGGAGAGTATGCTATAAAATCTTTTACAGCCGCTACAAAAGCTTTGAAAGATGGCGAAATAGATGTTTTGGTGACGGCGCCTATCAATAAATACAATATACAGTCTGAGGATTTTAAATTTCCAGGTCACACAGATTACCTTGATAAAGAATTAGAAGGCAATGCGCTTATGATGATGGTTCAAGATAATTTAAGAGTAGGGTTGATTACAGATCATGTGCCTTTAAATGAAGTTGCTTCTCATTTAACAGAAGAATTAATTGCTAAGAAGATTGAAACGATAAGAAAGTCTTTAGTTCAGGATTTTAGTATTGTGAAACCAAAAATTGCAGTTTTAGGATTGAATCCTCATGCTGGCGATGGTGGTGTGATTGGAAAAGAAGATGATTTGGTTTTAAAGCCAACTTTAAAGAAAATATTCGATTCTGGTACTATGGTTTTTGGTCCATTTCCTGCTGATGGTTTTTTTGGAAGCGGTCAATATGAAAAATATGATGCTATTGTAGCAATGTATCACGATCAAGGATTAATTCCGTTTAAGACATTGTCTTTTGGAAAAGGAGTGAATTATACGGCAGGTTTAAATAAAGTGAGAACCTCTCCAGACCACGGTACAGCTTACGATATCGCTGGAAAAGACATGGCAGATTACAATTCGTTTAAAGAGGCAGTCTATCTTGCGATCGATATTTTTCGCTCGCGTAATCAGTATGAGGAGATTAGCCAAAAACCTCTTAAAATAAAAGAAAAACAGTTATAAACAAAAAAAGGTGAATAAGATTATTAGATTTGTAATAATTTTATATCTTTGCACCCCAATTCAGATATCTAGTTTTAGAACTGAATTGTTCAAATTGATGTTGAAATGAGCAAAACAAAAGAATTTTTAATTCCTTTCGTAGGATTAAAACTAGGAAAACACCATTTTGAGTATCAGATAAATAACGAGTTCTTTAAGAATTTTGAATACGATGAGTTTCAAAGTTCGGATATTAAAGTCAACTTGCTTTTCGATAAGAAAAGTACAATGTTAGAATTAGAATTCAAACACAAAGGAACGGTAAACGTGCCTTGTGATCTAACAGGCGAAGATTTTGATTTACCTATAAAAGGGAAAATGAAGTTAATAGTTCGCTTTGGAGAAGAATTTAACGATGATAATGAAGAATTGTTGATTTTGCCGCATGGAGAACATGAGATAGATGTAGCGCAGTATATTTATGAAATGATCGCGCTTTCTGTACCTCATAAAAGAATTCATCCAGGAGTTAAAGATGGAAGTCTGCAAACAGAAGCTTTAACAAAGTTGAATGAGTTGAGTGTGAAAGAACAAAAGGAAGAGAGTAACAAAGAAGAAGATATTGACCCGCGTTGGGAAAAATTAAAGAAACTATTAACGGATAAATAATATAGTAAAATGGCACATCCTAAGAGAAAAACCTCGAAAACAAGAAGAGATAAGAGAAGAACACATTACAAAGCTACTGTAGCTCAAATCGCTACATGTCCTATTACAGGTGAGGCGCATTTATACCACAGAGCTTACTGGCATGAAGGTAAAATGTACTACAGAGGGCAAGTTGTTATCGATAAATCTGAAGCGGTTGCTTAATACGTTTTTGTAAATTATACTAGAACTCTCACATAGTGAGAGTTTTTTTTGTTGGTTATAATTTTCGTTTTTTAGGAAAATATAGACAAATTCGTTACGTTTTTTTTTGTAATTTTCGGGTCTTTTAAAAATTTTTCAAATTATCATTAATTTGAAAGGAAAATAATAGAATATAATGAATACAATCACAGCCGCAATTACCGCTGTTGGAGCTTATGTTCCTGACTTCGTTCTTTCGAACCAAGTACTAGAAACAATGGTTGATACCAATGATGAGTGGATTACCGCTCGAACAGGAATTAAAGAAAGAAGAATTCTTAAAGATGCTGATAAAGGTACATCTTACCTTGCTATACAAGCAGCAAAGGATTTGATTGCAAAAGCAAATATTGATCCGCTTGAGATTGATATGATCATTATGGCTACTGCAACACCAGATATGATGGTGGCTTCTACAGGAGTTTTCGTTGCTACAGAAATTGGAGCAACAAATGCATTTGCATACGATTTGCAAGCTGCATGTTCAAGTTTCTTATATGGAATGTCAACTGCTGCTGCATATGTTCAGTCAGGACGTTACAAAAAAGTGCTTTTAATTGGTGCTGATAAAATGTCATCAATTGTAGATTATACAGACAGAGCAACTTGTATTATTTTTGGTGATGGAGCTGGAGCAGTTCTTTTTGAACCAAATTATGAAGGTCTAGGTTTACAGGATGAATATTTAAGAAGTGACGGTGTAGGACGCGACTTCCTTAAAATTCCTGCAGGAGGTTCTTTGATTCCACCTTCGGAAGATACTGTAAAAAACAGACAGCACAATATTATGCAAGACGGTAAAACTGTTTTCAAATATGCTGTAACTAATATGGCTGATGCCAGCGAACTGATTTTGCAAAGAAATAATTTGACAAATGAAGATGTTGACTGGTTGGTGCCGCACCAAGCTAATAAACGTATTATTGATGCTACTGCTGGAAGATTAGAATTGGAAGATTCTAAAGTTTTGGTAAACATCGAAAGATACGGAAATACTACTTCTGGAACTTTACCATTAGTATTAGCTGATTTTGAAGATAAGCTTAAAAAGGGAGATAATATTATCTTTGCCGCTTTTGGTGGAGGATTCACTTGGGGATCTATCTATTTAAAATGGGCATACGATAAGAAATAAATTAAAACTAAAAACGAATCATTATGGATTTAAAAGAAATTCAAAACCTAATCAAATTTGTTGCAAATTCGGGCGTTGCAGAAGTGAAGTTAGAAATGGATGATGTAAAAATCACTATCAGAACAACTTTAGAAACAAATGTAACTGAAGCAACTTATGTACAGCAATTGCCAACTCAGGCAGCTTTACCTCAAGCGGTAGTTCCGCAAGTTACAGCTCCAACAGTTGTAAGTGTAACTCCAGAAGCGCCAGCTGCTAACGATTCTAAATATATTACTATAAAATCTCCAATCATTGGTACATTCTATAGAAAACCATCTCCAGACAAACCAGTTTTCACAGAAGTTGGAAGCACTGTATCTAAAGGAGACGTTCTTTGTGTAATTGAAGCAATGAAATTATTCAACGAAATTGAATCTGAAGTTTCTGGTAAAATTGTAAAAATTCTTGTAGACGATATGTCTCCAGTAGAATTTGATCAACCTTTATTCTTAGTAGATCCATCATAAATAAATTTAGATTTTAGATTTTAGATTTTAGATTGATTCGCATAAGAAATTTTGTTAATCATCTAAAATTATCTAATTATCAAAGTTGTCTAATTATCTAATTAAAGTAAGATGTTTAAAAAAATATTAATTGCGAATAGAGGAGAAATTGCACTACGTGTAATTCGTACATGTAAGGAAATGGGAATCAAAACTGTTGCAGTTTACTCTACAGCCGATGCAGAAAGTTTACATGTTAAATTTGCTGACGAAGCGGTTTGTATTGGCCCTCCTCCGAGTAACTTATCGTATTTGAAAATGTCAAATATCATTGCTGCTGCAGAAATTACAAATGCAGACGCAATTCACCCAGGTTATGGATTTCTTTCTGAGAATGCTAAATTCTCAAAAATCTGTCAAGAGCACGGAATTAAATTTATCGGTGCTGCTCCAGAAATGATCGACCGAATGGGAGATAAAGCTTCTGCTAAAGCTACAATGAAAGCAGCAGGAGTTCCTTGTGTGCCAGGTTCAGACGGATTGTTAGAATCTTACGAACATGCACAAAAAATAGCTAAAGAAATTGGTTATCCAGTTATGATGAAAGCTACTGCTGGTGGTGGTGGAAAAGGAATGCGTGCAATCTGGAAAGAAGAAGAGCTTTTAAAAGCTTGGGAAAGTGCGCGTCAAGAAGCTGCTGCAGCATTTGGAAATGACGGAATGTACATGGAGAAACTTATTGAAGAGCCACGTCATATCGAAATTCAAGTTGTTGGAGATTCTTATGGAAAAGCATGTCACCTTTCTGAAAGAGATTGTTCTGTTCAACGTCGTCACCAAAAACTTACTGAAGAAACACCTTCACCTTTCATGACAGACGAACTTCGTGCAAAAATGGGAGAAGCTGCTGTAAAAGCTGCTGAATTCATTAAATATGAAGGAGCTGGAACTGTAGAATTCTTAGTTGACAAACATAGAAACTTCTACTTCATGGAAATGAATACACGTATTCAAGTTGAGCACCCAATCACAGAACAAGTTATTGATTATGATTTGATCCGTGAGCAAATTATGGTTGCTGCTGGAATTCCGATTTCTGGTAAAAACTACCTTCCACAATTACACGCTATTGAAGTTCGTATTAATGCTGAAGATCCTTATAATGATTTTCGTCCTTCACCAGGAAAAATTACTACGCTTCATATGCCAGGAGGGCACGGAGTTCGTTTAGATACTCACGTATACTCAGGTTATAGCATTCCACCAAACTACGATTCTATGATTGCTAAGTTAATTACAACTGCGCAAACTCGTGAAGAAGCTATCAGCAAAATGCGTAGAGCTTTGGATGAATTCGTAATCGAAGGTGTGAAAACTACAATACCTTTCCACAGACAATTAATGGATGATCCAAAATATATTGCAGGAGATTATACAACTGCATTTATGGATACATTTAAAATGAATAGTCCAGAATAATTTAAAGGCCGTCAATATTGACGGCCTTTTTTTATTTATAAAATTTCAAACTCCCAAATTTCAAGTTCCAAATCTCAAACTTGGAGCATGAACATTCAACTTGGAATTTGGATTTTTTAAAATTTCGAAATTTAATTTTCCATAAGGTTACACTTTAAGTGTTTACTTATTACACACTTTTTTTCTTATTTACACACCTTTCAAGTTTTATCTTTTTTTAGTATATTTGATATAAAGCCCTTAAAAACAGGTTTTTATGATCTTTGGCATGGCTCTTTTCTTTTACGGCATAATAATTTCATTACTTAAAGCGTAAACAACTATTAATTTAAATATATACGTTATGAAAAAATTATTTTTATCAGCCGCAATTGTTTTAGGAAGTTTAACTTCATTCGCTTCGACTACATCAGCAATCAATACAAATGTAAAAGTGGTTTCTATTGTAGACGATTATACTGAAATCAAATTAGAAGAATTACCAGCTGCTATCTCAGAATCTTTGAAAAAAGCATATCCAGAAGCAGTAATTACTAAAGCATACAAAAACGAAAAAGCACAGTATAAACTTGATGTTACTGTTGGCGACAAAGTAGGAAACTTATTTGCTAACGCAGACGGAACTTGGATTAAACAATAATCTAAAAGTAAGATTTTGTGAAAATCCAGATCAAGAATACTAAGATCAAATTAACTATATTAAAATACAACTATCATGAAAAATTTATTTTTATCAGCCGCAATCGTTTTGGGAGGTTTAACATCATTTGCTTCAACTTCGCCAATTTCAAATACAATCGTAAAAACAATCTCTATCCAAGATGATTATACAGAAATTAAATTGGAAGAAGTTCCAGCAGCTATAACAGATGCTCTTAAAAAAGCATATCCAGATGCAGTGCTTTCTAAAGCCTATAAAAATACAAAATCTGAATACAAGCTTGATGTAACTGTTGGAGACAAAACAGGAAATCTTTTTGCTAACGCAGATGGAACTTGGATTAAAAAATAATTAAGTCTAACCCTTAAAAACTATTACTATGAAAAAGTTAATCTTATCGGCAGCAATTGTTTTAGGCAGTTTGTCGATGAACGCAGAAACCCCTGTTGTAACCAATCAAATGGTACAAACAGTAAATGATCAGGATGGATATAAAGAAGTAGATGGAGTTCCGGCAGCCGTAAAAAAAGGCTTAGATGCAGCTTATCCTGGTGTAGTGCTTGAAAAAGCATGGGTTAATGAAAAAAAGGAGTACAAAATTGAGATAACCGTTCGAGGTGAAAAATCGATCGTTTATACAGACGCTTCTGGTAACATTCTTAAAAAATAATTTAAACCACTAAATATTATGAAAAAGTTAATCTTATCAGCAGCGATTGTTTTAGGAAGTCTTACAGTAAATGCTGCGGTTCTTCCAGCGATCTCAATTACTCAATCAGTAATTTTTCAAGATGCATTTACTGAAGTTGCTGCAGACCAAGTGCCTGCCGCTGTGAAATCTACAGTAGAAAAATCGTTCCCAAATACTAAGCTGGAAAAAGCTTATAAAAATGATAAGAACGAGTACAAACTTGAGATTTCAAGTGGAGATAAAAAATACACAATCTTCACAGATGCTTCAGGAAATATCATTAAAAAATAATTAAATCAGCATCATGAAAAAACTAATCTTATCAGCAATAGTAGTTTTTGGAACTATGTCAATGCATGCAAATGTGTTGCCTGTTTCGCAAAATGCTAAATCAACTGTAACTATTCAGTCAGAATATACAGAAGTTACAGTAGATGCTGTGCCTGCACCTGTAAAAACAGCTCTGCAGACAGCTTATCCAGGTGCAAAACTGGAAAAAGCATTTGTCAATGACAAAAAAGAGTACAAACTTGAAATATCAGTTGGGGACCAAAAGGCTACTGTTTATTCAGATGTCAATGGTAACTGGTTGAAGATATAAATTAGGTGAATTTAGATTTATGTTTTTGGTGAAAAAGAGATTGCGTCGTGCAATCTCTTTTTTTTTACATATTTTACATAAATTTATGAAATAACAAGTTTAATAATATTATTTTAGCAAAAAAGTCCCTAAAAGCAAATGCCGAAGATATTACTGATAGAAGATGATATTGCGTTCTGTAAATTATTAGAGAAATTTCTAATCAAAAAAGCGTATGAAGTAACAACTACTTTCTCTGCTGCAGAAGCGCGCGAAGCAGTTAAAAACGAATCATTCGATTTGATTTTAACCGATCTTCGCTTGCCTGATTCTGACGGTATCGGACTTATGTCTGAATTTAAAAATTCCCACCCGCATATTCCTGTTATTTTAATGACGGGTTACTCTGATGTAAACACTGCTGTTAAAGCCATTAAAAATGGTGCGGCAGATTATATTTCTAAACCTTTTAATCCAGACGAAGTTCTTCTTGTAATTACTAATGCTTTACAAGCGCCAAAAGAGGAAGAAGAACAAGCTCCTGTAAAAGAAAAAAAGACAGCAAAAAAACAGTCGCCATCAGGAGAAAATGAATTTGTTAAAGGAATTTCTGTTGCATCCAAAAAACTTTTGGATCATATTCAATTGGTAAGTCCAACTGATATGTCGGTTTTGATTATTGGCGAAAGCGGAACAGGAAAAGAAATTATTGCAAAAAGCATTCATCAGCAAAGCAGAAGAAAAGACAATAATTTTATTGCGGTCGATTGTGGAGCGATTCCAAAAGAATTGGCGGCAAGTGAATTTTTCGGACATTTAAAAGGATCTTTTACTGGAGCAATCAGCGATAAAAAAGGATATTTTGAAGCGGCGAATGGCGGAACTTTATTTTTGGATGAAATTGGAAATCTTTCATACGAAAATCAAATTCAGTTATTGAGAGCGCTTCAAGAAAGAAAAATTAAACCCGTAGGAAGCAATAAAGAAATAAACGTCGATATACGCATTATTACAGCTACAAATGAAGATTTACGCGAGGCAGTAAAAAACGGTGATTTTAGAGAAGATTTATACCATAGAATCAATGAATTCTCGATTCAGTCTCCATCTTTAAAAGATCGTGGCGAAGATTTAATGGTTTTCGCAGATTATTTCTTAGAAAAAGCCAATCAGCAATTGCATAAAGATGTCATTGGATTTTCTCCAGAAGTGGTTTCTATTTTTCAAAATTATTCATGGCCAGGAAACTTGAGAGAATTGCAAAACTGTGTAAAACGGGCGACTCTTTTAACTCGAGGTGATTTTATAGAAAGTGATGTGCTGCCAGCAGAATTTTTCCAGATTCAAAATCAGTCTGCTGCAACTGAAGTTTTCTCCTTGTCTGAAAACGAAAGAGAAACTATTATTAGTGCCTTGTCAAAAACGCAGAACAATAAATCTGAAGCCGCAAAATTGCTGAAAATTACCAGAAAAACACTTTACAATAAA
This sequence comes from Flavobacterium sp. HJSW_4, assembly GCF_042436695.1. Taxonomy (NCBI): domain Bacteria; kingdom Pseudomonadati; phylum Bacteroidota; class Flavobacteriia; order Flavobacteriales; family Flavobacteriaceae; genus Flavobacterium; species Flavobacterium sp. HJSW_4. The sequence continues at coordinate 94,445 of NZ_JBHNPP010000007.1, read as the reverse complement.
TTGAAACAATATAATATCGAATAAAAAAAAGCAGTCATTTTGACTGCTTTTTTTTATATAATTAAATTTCTTGTTTTAATTCTTTAAAAAGAACTTCTATCTTTTGGGTCAAATCCTCATAAGTGGCTTTGATATCAATTGTATTTAAATCTTCTTTTTCTAAATCCTTCAAAAGTTCGCCAATTTCATTTGCCTGAATTTGTTTGAACATTGGAGCAATGCGATGTGCAATAGATTTTATTTCATCATGATTTTTCTCTTGAACGGCAGCTTTCAAAAAGCCCAAATTCTCGATGGTTGTTTCTACAAAAGATTTCAAAACTTCTTTCAAAGCAGCTTCGTCTTGACCTAGAAAATCTTTTAAAGTTTCTAAAGAATAGATTTGAGAATCATCTTTTTTTGAATTTTCGGTAGATTCGGTTTCAGGAATTTCTTCATGATCTAGAATATGTTGAATCGTTTCGAGCAAAATTTTTGGCGAATAAGGTTTCTTAATAACAGTAGTAAAACCAGCATTTTTATAAACTGAAAGATCCAAATCGGTGCGGCCAGTCAAGGCAATTACAGGCTGATTTTTGAAAACTGTCTCAGGAAGTTCGCGAAGTTTTTCTAAAAATAAAAATCCGTCAATTTCTGGCATTTGAATATCTGTAATGACAAAATCAAATGACGTAGTCTGAATCGTTTCCAAAGCTTTGGCAGGATTAGTAAACGAAAAAACCTGATGCTGTTCTTGTCTTAAAACCCCGCTTGTTAAATTCAAAAGATTAATATCGTCATCAACAACTATAAAAGTTTGTTTTTTGGTTTTTTTCCCCTTTTTTGGTTTGAATTCGACTACAGGAATGGTTTGGCTATTGTCAAATAATAAAGGAAGTTGGATAACAAATGTGCTTCCTTTTCCGAAAATACTTTCTAAGCTTAAATTTCCTCCCAAAATAGAAATGATCTTCTGGCAGATTGACAAACCTAAACCAGTTCCTCCATATTGCTTTTCAATACTTTCATTAGCTTGTGCAAATTCTTCAAAAACCAATTTTTGATTCGCTTTTTCAATTCCGATTCCAGTATCTTGAATCGAAATGGTCAAGAACTGGTCGTTATTCGCGTAAGCGGCAATTCGGATATGTCCATGTTCTGTAAACTTGTAAGCGTTTCCGATAATGTTGGTCAAGATTTGTTTTAAACGAAATGGATCGCCAACAATACGTTTTTGAAACTGCTCGTCAACATTAATAATCAGATCAATATCTTTTTGTTTGTAAACCGTTTGAATGTTTCTCGCAACATCTTCAATAATTTCTGGCAATGAAAACGGAACTTTTTCTATCGAAATTTTTCCGGCCTCGATTTGCGAAAAATCCAATAAATCCTGAACGAGTTGCGTAATATATTCAGACGAATTTTTAATGTTTTTAATGAAATACGATTGTTTCGTATTGACATCTGAATTGCCTAAAAGTTCAGAATAACCGACAATCGTACTCAAAGGTGTTTTCAAATCGTGACTTACCGTTGAAATTAATTGTTCACGGCTTTTCAGCAGATTCTTTGTTTTGAAATTGGCAATTTCGAGCTGTTTTTTATACAATTGAGATTTCGAATAATCGCTAACAATTAGAATAGAGAAAAAGACCGTCAATAATAAACCGATAACCGCAGAAGCCGTGACAATTTCGTTGACTCTTTTTAATGATTTTTCTTTTAATGAATTGTTTTTGATCGAATTGATGATGATTTCTCGCTCAATAATTCGAAGAATTTTTCTAAGCTGATCTGAAATGGCAATTTCATTCTGAAGCAATTTGTTTTCTTCAAAATTTAGAGATTCTTTCTTTTTTTCGGCTTTTATTTTTACTGAACTTAAAAGCTTTTTAGAATTAGCCAAAATAGAATCTGAAGCTTTTTTGCTCAGCGTGTTGGTGCTGTCATCTGGAATATTCGAATTTAAATAATCCACATATTGCTGTAAAACACTTCGCTGGTAACTTCCTAACTGATTTGGGTTTTTAGTGAAATCCTGAAGTTCGAGTTTTCTTAAATTAAACTCCATTTTCGTGATTTCATCAATAGCATTATTTACAGAAGTTTCATCGTCTGCTTTATTCTTGATTTCTCTTAACTGTTTGATGTTTTTTGTTTTTTCAGACAAAAAATAAGTCACACTATCTAGAAGTGTTTTTTGATATTCGGTAGTAACAACTTGTTTTAAAGTATCGATGCGTTTGCGAAGAGAATCGGTTTCGATCAAATAATTTTTAAAATCTTTTTCGGAGTTGTTTTGAATGGTCTGTCTGGCTAAACTTTCTGTTTTATAAACATTTGAATACAATCTGCTGACTCTGATGATTTTGGTCTTTTCTAAAGCAATCTTGTCTTCCAGTTTATTGTAAACGACATTTTCAGAATAAAGAAACCATCCAACTGTAACAACCAAAGCCAATAATGCAACATAGCTGAATAAAACTTTGATTGCGGTGTAACTTCTTTTGGTCTCCATATTTTGCTGAAAGATTTGAGGGAATTATGCCCCGATCCCGAAACTTCGGGACGAGATTAAAAGATTGCAATTTATCTAAAAAAATCTGTTTTACGAAGAGTAAATCTACCCAATATGTTATATAATTGTAAGGTTTGCAAATAAAAACAGCCGTAGATTATGTAAATCTACGGCTGTCAAAATGTTGTTTTATGAATTACAAAGTTTCATCTAACCATTTGAAGAATTCACCTTGCCAAACTTGAGCGTTTTGTGGTTTTAAAACCCAGTGATTTTCGTCTGGGAAATAAACAAATCTACTTTTGATTCCTCTTAATTGAGCAGCTTGGAAAGCTTCTTGTCCTTGTCCGATTGGCACACGGAAATCTTTTCCTCCTTGGAAGATCAAAATTGGTTTATTCCAGTTTTGAACCAAAGTTGCAGGATTAAATGTTGTATACGCTTTTTGTGCTACAGCATTATCTTTTTCCCAGTATGGTCCGCCAAAATCCCAGTTGTTAAAGAAAACTTCTTCTGTTGTTCCTAACATCGAAACGGTATTGAAAACTCCGTCGTGAGCGATAAAAGTTTTGAAACGGTTTTTGTGAATTCCTGCTAAATAAAATACAGAATATCCTCCGTAACTAGCACCAACACATCCTAAACGGCTTTTGTCAACATAGCTTTCTTTAGCAACATCATCAATTGCAGAAAGGTAATCGTCCATAACTTGTCCGCCCCAATCTTTACTGATTTGCTCGTTCCATTCAACTCCGTGTCCTGGCATTCCACGACGGTTTGGAGCAACAACTACATAACCTTTAGCAGCCATTAAAGAAAAATTCCAACGGAAAGAATACGATTGTGTCAACGGACTTTGTGGTCCTCCCTGGCAGAATAATAAAGTTGGATATTTTTTAGAAGCATCAAAATTTGGAGGAAGAATTACCCAAACCAACATTTTTTTACCGTCAGTTGTTGTAACGTAACGTTTTTCTGTTTTGCTTAACGCTAAAGTTTTATACGTATCTGTATTTACATTTGAGATTTGTTTCCAAGTATTTTTCTTTAAATTGAAAGAAAAAATCTCACCCGCATGATTCATGTCAGTTCTTGTAACAATGATATCATCGCCAGCAAAACCAACTAAATCATTTACGTCAAAATCTCCATTTGTCAATTGACGAACATTGATTGCAATTTTAGTTAAACCTGGGAAATTAACAGAGAAAAGTTGTTTTGTTCCATCAATTGGCGCAACAAAAAATACTGTTTTTCCGTCTTTGCTCCAGATAAAATTATCTACAGTTCCGTCCCAATTTGCCGTTAAGTTCGTTTTGATTCCTTTAAATTCAACAATAATATCGTTTTTATCAGACTCGTAACCGTCACGTTTCATTTGCAACCAAGATAAATTTCCTGTTGGAGAAAATTGCGGAGCCGTATCGTACCCTAAATTACCATCTGTTTTATTAGTTGTTTTTTGAGTTTCTAAATTGTATTCATAAATATCTGTGTTCGTAGAAATTGCGTAAGCAGTTCCTGCTTTTTTCTTGCAAACATAGAAAATGCTTTTGCTGTCTGGCGACCAGATATAATCTTCGTCACCGCCAAAAGGTTTTTGCGGAGAATCGAAAGTTTCACCTTTTAAGATGTCAATTCCTTTTGCGCCGTCTTTGTTTTCTTTATAAAAAACATGGTTAAATTTCCCTTCGTTCCAAGTATCCCAATGACGATAATCTAATCCATCATAAATTTGAGCATCAGATTTACCAAGACTTGGGTAGAAATCTTTTCCTAAAACACTTTCCAGTTTTACTTCGTCATTATAAACGACAAATTTTCCGTCAGGCGAAATGTTTTTATCAGCCAGAATTTCTTTCGTGTCTTTAACTTCAACTGCATTTCCTCCATTTACAGGAATGGTATAAATTTTAGAACTTGATTTGTTTTCTTCAACTGAAGGCGTAGAAACCTTAAATACTATATTTTTTGCATCTTTAGAAATTCCAAGTGGAGTTACTCGTCCTAATTTCCATAACAATTCTGGCGACATAACATTCTGCCCGATAGCGTTTAAACTCATCATTATTAAGGTTGTTAATAATACTTTTTTCATAATCTATTTAATCTATTTTTTTTGTGCGCTAAAAATACAACTTTTAAACCCCAAATTGTTAAATTCCAAATCCTAAAAAATGTTAAAAAATTAAAATTAGAAGTTAGAAATTCCAATTGTCACCCTGAGCGAAGTCGAAGGGCGCCCCAAAAAGGGCTTCGACTCCGCTCAGCCTGACAAAAGCTTTAAATGAACTTACATTTCTTATATGGTTTAAAAAAATCATTATTTTTATCAAAACTCTAAAAAAATGGAACTAAGCTACTGGGAACTAAAAAACTGGTTCGCAAATATCGATTATACTATTGTAGGAAGCGGAATTGTAGGTTTGCATACGGCATTACGCTTACGCGAAAGATTTCCGGCCGCTAAAATTCTGGTTTTAGAACGTGGCATGTTACCGCAAGGCGCCAGTACCAAAAATGCTGGTTTTGCCTGTTTCGGAAGTTTGTCTGAAATTATGGATGACTTAAAAACACATTCTGAAGATGATGTTGTGGCACTTATAGAAAAACGTTGGAAAGGTCTTCAATTGCTTCGAAAAAGATTAGGAGATCAAGCTATTGACTTTAAGCCTCACGGCGGATATGAATTATTTTTGAAAGAAGATGAATTCGGGTTTAACGAATGCATTTCTAAAATTCCGTTTATCAATGAAGTTTTAAAACCGCTTTTTAAAGCTGATGTTTTTTCGAAAGAAGTAGACCGATTCGGATTTGAAAATATTCAGGAGTATTTAATTTTTAATCCTTTTGAGGGGCAAATTGATACAGGAAACATGATGCAGGAATTATTGAAGCAAGCGGTTTCAGCAGATATTTTAATCTTAAATCAGCAAACCGTTAAATCATATATAGAAGCTGGAAATCATGTTGAAGTTGTAGTGAATGATTTTAGCTTTAAAACCCAAAAACTACTTTTTGCAACCAACGGTTTTGCGAGTGAATTAACAAAAGGAGCTGTAAAACCAGCAAGAGCGCAAGTGCTTATTACAGAGCCTATTCGCAATTTAGACATCAAAGGAACGTTTCATTTAGATAGAGGTTATTATTATTTCAGAAATATTAATGATCGAATTTTATTGGGCGGCGGCCGAAACCTTGATTTTGAGGGAGAAACAACAACCGAATTTGGAGAGACGAAAATTATTCAAAATAGATTGGAAGATTTATTGAAAAATGTAATTTTACCAAATCAGGATTTTCAGATTGCGCACCGATGGAGCGGTATCATGGGAATTGGAAATAGTAAGAATCCTGTTGTAACCCAACTTTCTGAAAACGTGTTCTGTGGAGTGCGTTTGGGCGGAATGGGAGTGGCGATAGGCAGTTTAATAGGAACAGAATTAGCAGACTTAATAGAATGAAAGTAACAAAAAAACCGGCACCAAAAACTACTGCAAATAAACCCAAACCGAAAACGGCTCCCAAAAAATCGAAGCGTTCTTTAGGAGAAAAAATAAAATGGTTTTTTATCAAATCGGCCTTATGGTTTTTTGGCCTTTCAATCGGGTCGGTTATCTTTTTTAAATATGTTCCCGTACCATTTACACCTTTAATGCTCATTCGTGCTATCGAAAATAAAATGGACGGTAAAGAAGTTTATTTTGACCACGACTGGGAACCGATCGAGAAAATTTCAATGAATTTACAAAAAGCAGTTATTGCAAGTGAAGACGGAACTTTCTTAACTCATAACGGTTTCGATTTTAAAGCGCTCCAAAAAGCATATAAAAGCAATGAACGCGGACGCCGAATTCGAGGTGGAAGTACCATTTCGCAGCAAACCGCCAAAAACGTCTTTTTATGGCAAGGGAAAAGTTATTTCCGTAAAGGTCTTGAAGCTTACTTTACAGTTTTAATCGAAATTATCTGGGGTAAGCAACGAATCATGGAAGTTTATTTGAACAGTATCGAAATGGGTGACGGAGTTTATGGCGCTTATGCAGCAACAGAACATTGGTATCGTAGAGATGCTTCGAGTTTAACGCCAATGCAGGCGGCAGGAATTGCGGCGATATTGCCAAACCCAAGAAAATTTAAAGCTACTGGTTCGTCAAGTTATATTAATAGAAGAAAAGAAAGAATTGTTCGTGAAATGCGTTATGTTGGAAAAATTAATTATGATGGAAAAGAGGAGAAGAAGAAGTAAAAAAGCACTTTTTGCTTTTCTGATTTTGACTGTAACGTTAAGTTTTGGACAAGGAAGAACTAAAGAAATAGGTTTTATATCGGATAACGATTTGTACACTTCGTCTAAGTACGATATGTATTATACGAATGGTTTGGAACTTTTTTTTCGATATTTATCGAAGAACGAAAATCCGAAAATCAAGAAAGAAATTACCGAATTTAGAATTGGGCAATATCTTTATAATCCGAGATTTATAAACAAAGAAGCGGTTACGATAAACGACCGCCCTTTTGCAGGTTATCTTTTTGCTGAAGTAGGGAAGAACTTCTTCTATCAAAGCGAGTCGGTTTTGAAGACCGATTTTCAAGTTGGATTTCTTGGTCCGAATGCGTTTGGCGAAGAACTGCAAAAAGGATTTCACAACATGATTGGCTACAAAAAAGTATATGGCTGGCAAAACCAGATTCATAATGCTTTAGGTTTGCAAGCTCATGCTATTTACTCTAAAAAACTGTTTCCTTCAAAACACAATGATTTTGTTGATTTTCATTGGCAGTCAGAAGGAAATTTGGGAACTATTTTCTCGGGAGTTTCAACAGGATTTATGGCTCGATTCGGATTTAAAAAATTAATTCCGATTTACGATTCTAACATTCATGATGCTTCGATAAGTGCAGAAGCGCAGCCGAATATCAGAGAATTTTATTTCTACGCGGCGCCAAGTGTCAATTATCAATTTTATGATGCGACTATTGAAGGAAGTATGTTTAATGACACAAGTCCAGTAACTTTTGATTTAGAACCGCTTCGTTTCAATGCGGAAGCAGGTTTAAAATATCGCCACAATAATTTCAATATGTCTTATTCTTTCCTTTACCGAGGAAGAGAATTGAATGATCCGAAAATTAATACCAATTCAGGATATTTTTATGGATCGATAAGAATGGGATTTTTGCTTAAATAATCTTTTTTAAATGAAAATTTGAATCATTATGATTGGATATTTTGTCTTTTTCGTTTTCCTGACCATTTTTGTTTATGTCAGCGTTAAATGGGGAACATTTTTGATTTCAGATTTAATAGCAGGATTCTTTTTATTGGTATTCTTTACGTATTATCATTATAGAAACTATTTTGATAAAGGAGAAATTCTGGTGCTTATGCTTAACCTAATTCTCTATATTTTTGTTTTCATCTCTTCTATCTTCATTTATTTTGATGAAGAAAATGAAAAAAGAACCTACTGGATATTTCCAGTTCTTGCCTTTGTTTTTTTAATGATGATAGCAAAAATGATAGTAGATTTTGATGATACTTTTTGGGGAATGAGTGTCCCTGTTGCCTTAGCTTTTTTTCCAATATACTTTTTGAAGTATTATTTTAAATATATTAGAGAAGAAGTTTGATTTTCGAAGGACAATAAATGAATACGGTTTTCCGTAAAATTTATTGTAATTAAATTTTGATATTTGTTTGTGTAAGCTGATGATTTTTAAAATCTTAGTAATTGATTTATTTTTATTAGTTTAGTTCTGATTTTACTGTTTGTCTAACTAACCATTAACCCAAAATGACCACAAACATCCCAAAACAATCCATTAATCAGCTAAAAAAAACACTTGAAAGTTTTAAAATTAATGATGCAATTGAGCTTTGTACAAATGAAGCTCAAACCCGTAAATTTTTGATTGAACCATTTTTTCATCTTTTAAATTATATTTCTAATGATCTTATTCCAGAATTTAATGCAGATTTTGGAGAAAGAGTAAGCCAAAAAATTGATTACGCAATTCTACTCAATAAGAAAGAAACCATTTTAATTGAAGCAAAAAAATATAACAGCAAACTTAGTGATAAGGAAGCTGGGCAGCTTAATGGATACTTTAATAATACTAAGAGTTCCAGAATTGCAGTATTAACGAATGGAATAGAGTACCGATTTTATTCAGACATATTATTGCCAAACGTCATTGATTCAAAACCTTTTTTTGTATTTAATCTGATTAATTACTCAGATAAAGATTTAGAAACCTTAATCAAATTTGATAAAAGATATGTAGTTATTACTGAAATTATCAAGACTGCTCAAGATTGCGTTTTTGCAGAAGATTTCGAAGCTGGTTTGCTAAAAGAATTTATCGCACCATCGAAAGACTTATTAAAAATCATTCATCGGAATATGAATTTCAAAGTGAAATTTAATGAAGAAACACAAGGCAAGATGATTACGATGATTAATTCTGCACTCTTAAAATCTTTATATGATAAAAAAGTACTTTCAGAATCGAATTCAAATACGGGAGGAATTATAACTACGGAAACAGAAATTCAAGCTTATCATACCATTAGAACTTTATTAATACAAAATAAGAAAATTCCAAGTCAAAGGATTTTCTTTAAAGATTTCAAAAGTTTTTTTAATATAAGTGTCGATGACAATTTAAAAAAGGTGATATGTAAATTGGTCTTTACTGATACAAAATTGAAAATAGTAATTGAAAACAATGAATATTTGTTGAGCAGTGTTGATGATGTCTTGAAGTATAAAAATGAATTGATAAATAGAACTTTACTTTTGCTTGAATAGTACGTCTAATAAGATATTTTTGAATTACCTCCAGCTTCAGCTGGAGGTTTTTGAATTATAGGAAATAGGCTTTAGCCAAAATATTTTTTGCTAAAGCCTATTATTCATGAAATTTTCAATCTAAAGCTAAAGCTGTAGGCAATTATTCCATTTCCATATCTTTAGCCATTTCTTCCCATTTATTGTTTAAATACTCTTTGGTTTGTTCTACAAAGTTTGAATCGACATCATTTAAAGTCTGCACTTTCGGACTTAGTATTGCTTTTCCGTTTTCGAAAGAAATAAAAGCAGAAACATCACTATCTCCCCAAAAGAAAGGAAAAACAATTGCACTGTTTTCAGCACTTTCGCTAACGTATTTTTCCATGCTAATGATAAAGGCAAACATCGGAATCATTTCAACAAAATTTTCGCTAAAAAACATCATTCCCCAGTGCCATTCTTCCGCTGCTTCATCATAATCAGAAAAAGCCATTGCTTCGCGATATTCAATCCAACCGTCAATAACCTCTTGATTATTGTTGTCGCCATAGCTGCGTAAAAGCTCCTGCGTTAAAACTGATTTGGAATACATCTGTCGACTTTCCCAAAAATTTAACCAATTTTCATTGAGTTGTGGTTCTTCGAGCGGACTGTTTAGAAATTTTTCGAGTTGAGGTTTTGTTATCTTGACTTTGCAGTATAATGAGCTTAATTCAGACATGATTTTAGGGTTTTGTTAAAAGTTATTCTTATTACAAGCTGTTTTTTGTTAGTCGCTTTTTTTATATCACTTTAATCCCAGCGACTTAAATTTCCTTCAGCTCTTTCAAAAAGTTCTTCGAGTACATTTTCAAGAGATCTTTCAGGAAGACCAGTTCCTGAAAGTTTAAGTAGTTGATTTTTAGTTTTTTCAAGATTGTCCTGATGAGAATACAAATTCATGAAATTTCCATTTTTATCGAAAATAATGTATTCGCCGCTTTCATAATTGTCTTCTTCGGCCATGATCCAACCAATGCATGGGAAGGCTTTGTTAATTTTTTCGGTTTCTTCTTCAGAAAGCAGTTCAAATTCCTGAAATTCGGGTCTGTCATTTCCCCAAAATGCAATAATCATATCGATAATTCCAGTTGATTTATGTTCAAGATTTTCTCGTTCCTGAATTTGATTAAGGAAATTTTCTGGAGAAAAAATACGGAAGATTTCATTCGATTCGATCCCGCCAATAGCTTTATAAAAAGTGATTAATTCTTCTGGAATTGGCTGCGAAAAATAATCAGCCAAAGATTTTATGGTTTCATTTGATGCAGGAACTGATTCTTGGATTTCATCATATTCAAGTTCGCATGCTGCAAGGCGATTTTTAATTTCTTCCATAATTTATAGTATTGTTATTTGTAGAATTTTTTTGGTTTAATTAAAAAAGTATTAATGACGGTTATCGCATTGCAGATAAATTTCTTCGTTTGATTTGTCGATGATCGAAATTCCAGGACAACCGAAGGATTCGTATAAAAATCCAAAAATAACTTGTGGTTTATTTTTGAAAAGTTTACCCGTCCATTGATTAACTACATCGTCACCTTCTTCATAATTTAAAGGAGTAGGCGATGTGCCTTCGCTCGAACTGTATAATTTATCGATTATAATTTCTTTCGTTTTAGGATCGACAACTAAAAGACGTCTGGCAAAAAGCAGTTTGCGGTTGTCTACATAATCTTGCATAAAATAGTTGTAGCTGCTTGTTTTAAAAGCATAAGCAGTGCTGGCTGTATTGCCTTTCAGCGTTTTTTGATCTTCGCTTTTTAAAGATTTTGACGGAAATTCTCTTACTGTAATTTTCTTCCAATCAATTGGAGTTAATTTTTCTTTAGCAAAAGGATTTTCTTTGCCTACATAAACCAAAGCATCTCTATAATATTCACTGAACCCTTGCAGGTGTTTTTTGCTAATTTCAAAACCAATCATGAAATCATAATTGTGAAAGGGCCAATCTTCTTCAGAAGAATATCCATTTAACAAAGCGGCTGTTTTTAGGTTTTTTACAGCAAAAGAAACGAATTTGTTTTTGCCATAGTCATAAATAAAAAGTGAATCTGTTTCAGAAATATTGGTCTTAGACAAAAATCTTTTTCTGTAATTTTTTTCAAATGTAAAGTACTCAGCCTTTTCTTTTCCCATTTTTTCAATATTAGGCAAAGCAAGTGTATCCTTTTCATCGTCTACGGGATAAATATCCGAAAGAGAAACAAAAGCAATATCACTGCTGTCTTTTGGCATAAGAGTAAACAAGTTGATGCTTTCTTTTCTTGGAGTTTCTTCTGTGTTTTGTAATGTATCAGTTTCAGCTGTTGCTTTTTCAACTGAATTCGGTTGAACGGTTGTATTGCTTTCTTTTTTATTACAAGAAAAAAGCAGTAAAGTAAATACTGTAGAAAGGGCGTATAATTTTATTTTCATAAATGTTTATTTATTTTAAAAATTAGTTTTTCAATAGAGATAAGTTTGAATGGTTTTCTATTTTGTTATCCGTTTGTATTCTGTTATTGATATTTTGGTATTCAGATAATTGTCTGAAAAATTAAGCCCCTGATTACATTTATAAACTAGGATATTATTTTTTACGTCAATTTCGCAATAAGGAGCATGATGATCACTGTTTTCTGCAGGCAGAATTAATTTACTGCCTTTTATGAAAGCTTTATAAGCATCGATGTTTTCTTTTTTATCTAGATCGCCTGTCCAACCGTTTACAGTTGCGTAATCGAATCCTTCTTCAAAATAAAAAGTGACATAAAGATTTTCGTCTTCATTGTACCAAGTTCCGCCGTATTTTCTGTTTAGTTCACTGGCATCAGGTTTTTGATCTATAATTTTTCCCGTCTTTTTATCGAATGTAAGAGTTTTGTTTGGGCCTCCGTAAAAAAGTGTAAGTGTTAGCGTACTGTCGGTTTCTCTTTTAAAAATGATGTCTTTCGCCGTTCTGATTTTAATATCGAAATTATCGCTCATAATTTGTGAATCGGTGCATTTGAAGATTCTCTTTTCTATCAAGCCATTCTTTTCCATTACTTCAAGCCAAGGCGGAGTCATAGCACTGTATTCTACGATTTGCGCTCGATATTTTTCATTGAGATTTTTATTTGCCATTAATCCCAGCGGCGTAGTCGAAAGCAATATGGCATAAAAAGGAATCATCATTGGAATAATGCTAAATGCTAAAGTCAATAGTAGAGCTGCCAAAAGAAGTTTGGCCATGATTTTTTTCCAAAAAACGACAATTATTACGAAGCTCATAAAAAGCCACAGCCAAAATAAAGTGACATCACTGTAATAGCCTCTCAGACTTATTTCTTTGAAATAATAAAAGAAACAGTTTAAGCCAAAAATTAGGCTGATAATCAGATATAATCTTAGCGTTATTCTTTTGTTCGGACTCATATTTTCTTTGAAATATAATTTAAACCAAATATTGTAGCGATGGATAAAACTAGAATAGGAAAGAAAGACAATGAAAGCACGTACAATATTTCTTCTCTAAAAAGATAAGTGCTCCATGCTGATTCACGATCTACAAAAATGCTGTGATTCCAGAAAAACCAAACGAGAATTAAGAATACTAATTCGAGTGTTATTTTCAGATATGTTTTTTTTATAAAAGTAAACGCCAGAAAAAGAATCGTTAGAACAATAGTCGTAAGCGTAGCAATTATATAAGCATCCTCAGAAAACGAACTATCTGGATCTCCAGCTGATAATTTGTCAGAAAAACTTCCCATAGACCAATAGATTTCTATTAAGGTAGAAATGTAAATTAGTATAGGTATTATCAGGAGGTTTTTTAAAAAGCGAAGTAAAGCAGTATTCATTTAGTTGCAGTTATTGAAAATCTCTTCTTTCGACGGATTTGATTTGTTGCTTTGAAGATTGATTTCTTCAATCTTGTTTTCTTTAAGAAGGTTCTTGAAAATGCAGTAGTTTTCAAAGTTTTTATTTGAAAAGAAATACAGTATTTTCATTTTTTTTAAATTAGGGAAAGATATATTTCCGTTGATGATTTTGTTTTCATTTAAAGCAAAATATCCATTTACAGTTTCTAATTTTTCTAAAGTTATAGAAGTCAATGCTTCAGAATATTCAACGCTGAAATTTTCATTTACAGTCTGAAGATTTTTAAAACAATTTAAGGTTGTGATATCGCTATTCATAATCATAACCGTTTGAATTTCTTTAATCTGATTGAATCCGTCGATGGTTTTAAGACCTGAATTTCCTATGAAAAATATTTTTTCTGCTTTAATAAGATTATTAAAACCGGCAATTCGAACTAAAGGGCTTTGGCTGTATTTTCCGCTGTTATTTCCAAAAGTAATATCGCCATTGACAGAAATTAATTTATTAAATCCGTCAATTTGCTTTAAATCACATCCTGAAATAGTAAAATTTCCGTTTACTTTTTCAAGATTCATTAAACCTTCAATAGACTGAAGATTTTTAAGTTTGAGTATTAAAAGCTCTCCATTGATTTTCTTAATGCTTGAAAGCGCATTCAAGTTCTGAATTTCTTCTGATAAATCTAACGACAATGTATCGCCAATGCTTAAATTTCCATTGATGTAGCTGTAATTGTTTTTTCCGAAAGCATCAATCTCTTTTTGCGTTTTTAAATTGATGTTTCCTTTAAAAACTTTATCTGTTTTCATGATTTCTAAATTCAACTTTTCTTTATTTTGATTTGAAACTCCAGAATTTTGCGCTGAAATGACAAATGAATTTAGAATTACAAAAACTAGAATTGGAATGAATCGTTTCATGAATTTTTATTGGAGAGAATTTGATTTGGCTTGGATCTGATTCCTACAAAAATATAAAACCTTTATTAAAGAAATATCTTTCAAAAGTTTTATCTCTGAAAAAAACCAGATTTGGCTTGAAAAAATAATGCTTAACCTTTTGATAATATGCTGAATACTTTAAATTTTTATTTTTAATCAAAATTTAAGCTATGGACATTAATTGGAATATAATTGGAGTTGTCGCGATTTTGGTTCTTGTTTTGGTTGTATTGACGATCAGAAAAAATCTGCGTGAAAAAAAGAAATTAGAAAATTTGCTAAACAACGATTTCAAAAAAGCAGAGAAAACAGATGTTGATGCTGATGATGCAGCAAATGAAAAATAAATTGAAATGATATTTCAAAAAAAGAAAAACCCTTGTAAAAACTAAATTTACAAGGGTTTTTCATTTTGTGGAGAATATCGGATTCGAACCGATCGCCTCTACGCTGCCAGCGTAGCGCTCTAGCCAAATGAGCTAATCCCCCAAAGCATTAACAAATAAAGTCAAATAATCCTCAAAAAACAAATTTGGCAGCTTTCGGGATAAATATTTATCAAAAGCGTAACTTTACCTTAAATCTAATTTTTATGAGTTTAGAAAACGCAAATGGAAGTCTAGAAACTTCCTTTCAAAATACGATTGCAACGGTACAATTTGGGCATCCAGCGAGTAATTCTTTTCCGCGTGAATTATTAGATCGCCTTACTTCAGAAATAAATTCTTTGAGTCGAGATGAAAATGTTTCAGTGATTATTTTGAAAAGCGAAGGCGCTAAAACATTTTGCTCAGGAGCTTCTTTTGATGAACTTTTGAAAGTGAAAAATGAAGAGCAAGGAGTTGAATTCTTCTCCGGTTTTGCTCATTTATTAAATGCAATGCGAAATTGTAATAAAATTATAATTGGCCGCGTGCAAGGAAAAGCAGTCGGTGGTGGGGTCGGAATTATTTCGGCTTGTGATTATGTTTTTGCAACTCATCAAAGTGATATTAAATTATCAGAATTGGCAATTGGAATTGGGCCATTTGTAATTGAACCAGCAGTTTCGAGAAAAATCGGAAAAACGGCAATGACACAAATGACATTAGCGGCTCACGAATGGAAATCGGCAGATTGGGCTTTTGAAAAAGGATTATTTTCTGTTTTATGCGAAGCTGAAAATCTAGATACTGAGGTAGAAAGTTTTGCTTTAAAATTAAGTTCGTATAATCCTGAAGCTTTACATGAAATGAAAAAGATTATTTGGGAAGGAACTGAAACTTGGGAATCGCTTCTTTTTGAACGTGCAGCAATTACAGGAAAATTGGTTTTGTCTGATTTCAGCAGAAATGCTTTGTTTCAGTTTAAAAAATAGGTATGATATAAGTCATTGATTTTAGACAAATAGTAACATAGTTTTGAAAAATATTTTAAAATCAATTCGTCACTATATAAATTATTAAACATGACTATTATTTCGTTACTCCAAAAAGTAGACATTACAGAGAAAATTAAAGATGCTCCAGATAGCGGTTATGAAATTGGCGTTGTCATCGGATCTTTTATTCCGTTCCTAATTTTGGGCGGAATTGCTTTGTGGATGTATAACAGAGCTAAAAAAAGAGACAAAAACGGTTATTAATTTGTAAATTTGCAAGCTTAAAATTAAAAATCGATGAGTAATATCAGAATTACAAAACAATTTAGCTTCGAAACTGGCCACGCTTTGTACGGTTACGACGGAAAATGCAAGAACGTTCACGGACACAGTTATAAATTATCGGTAACGGTTATTGGTTCACCAATTACAGACCGATCGAATGTAAAGTTCGGAATGGTGATTGACTTTTCTGATCTAAAGAAAATTGTAAAAGAAGAAATCGTCGATCAATTTGATCATGCAACTGTTTTCAATCAGACAACGCCGCATGTTGAATTGGCTGCAGAATTGAAAAACCGCGGACATCATGTAATTTTAGTAGATTATCAGCCAACAAGCGAAAATATGGTGGTAGATTTTGCTGAAAGAATTGTAGCAAGACTTCCAGAAGGAATTTCTCTTTTCTCATTAAAACTTCAGGAAACAGAATCTTCTTTTGCAGAATGGTACGCAAGTGATAATCTTTAATTAAGTCAAAAAGTCGAAAGTCAAAAGTGAAATGTTTTTGCATCTCACATCTCACAATTCACATCTCACAATAATGAAAAAAATATATTTTGCTTCAGATCAGCATTTTGGTGCGCCAACTCCTGAATTGAGTTTACCGCGCGAAAAGAAATTTGTAGCTTGGTTAGATGAGGTTAAAGAAGATGCTGAAGCGATTTTTTTGCTTGGAGATTTATTTGATTTCTGGTTTGAATATAAAACGGTTGTCCCGAAAGGTTTTGTGCGTATTTTAGGCAAGCTGGCTGAAATTCGCGACAGCGGAATTCCAATTTATTTCTTTGTCGGAAATCATGATCTTTGGATGAATGATTATTTTGAAACCGAATTGAATATTCCGGTTTATCACGATAATGCAGCATTTACTTTTAACGGAAAAACCTTTTTAATTGGTCACGGCGACGGAAAAGGTCCTGGCGATAAAGGCTATAAAAGAATGAAAAAGGTTTTTACAAATCCATTTTCAAAATGGCTTTTCCGCTGGTTGCATCCAGACGTTGGCGTAAGTTTAGCGCAATATTTATCAGTTAAAAATAAATTGATTTCTGGTGATGAAGATGTGAAGTTTTTGGGAGAAGAAAACGAATGGCTGGTTTTATACGCTAAGCGAAAACTCGAAACCCAACATTACAATTATTTTATTTTCGGACACCGCCATTTGCCAATGATTATTCCTGTTGGCGAAGATTCTAATTATGTAAACCTAGGCGATTGGATCGGCTATTTTACGTATGGTGTTTTTGACGGGGAAAAATTTGAACTAAAGAAATTCGAAAAATAATTTACTTTTTCACACTCGGATAAATTCCGATTTTGTGTGTTCTCAAGATATAGTTAGACAATTGCTTGCTATTTGAAAGCTGAAAATTAATAGCATTTGAAGCTTGTTTCGGCATATGGCATTCTACACAATTGCTGGCCAATAATTTCTCAGGCATTGTTTTTAACGTGGTTTCATTATGTTTTAAACCTTGATGACAGCTCATACAGATTTTAGAGTATGAAGCCATGTTTTTAGAAGCATTTTCATGCGGATTATGACAAGTAATGCAATCCATTTTTTGACTGTTGAAACATTTGCTCTGCGCCATTAAACGAAACTGATTTCCATGAACATCAAATTTTGCAGTATCGGTAATGCTTTTCGTTTCACGAAAGAACTCCGATAAATTATCTCCAGGCTTAAATTCAAAACGCGATTTTAATTTCATACCGTCGTTTCCTGCGTGACATAAAGCACAGGCATCGAGTTTTTGCTGTCTGTTTAACGTTTTAAAGCTAGTAATGCTGTTGGCAACTTTTACGTTTGGATTTTTTAAATGAAATTCAACATGTTTTTTCGCTGGACCGTGGCAGCGTTCGCAATCAATTCCGTAAACAATAGTTTTTTTATTGATTATGTCTTCGACCTCCATAGACATAAAATTTCTATCTGTAGAATTTTGGTTAACGGTTCTAGAACTAATATTTGAGCTGTGGCAAGAATAGCAATCTTTCACCACCATACGGTCAAAATACGGTTTGTCGGCAGGAAAACCTGGACTTGTTGCCCAATTGTTTATAGAATGATAAAATGAAACTGGAAGCTCGTATGTATTATTGTTTTTCCAATAAACAGAAGTTTGCGCGTGCTTGGTTCCAAATACAATTTCAAATTTATAGCGAGCTGTTTCTTTTCCATTTTTATATAAAACTTGATACAAACTGTCGCCATCTTTTTCCATGACCAGTTTGGTGTCTTTATCGTAAATGAAAGTGTGATTTTTAGAATCGAAATCGCCAGAAACGTTTCCTAAAATAGCTGGTGCTGTTGCTTTAAAGTGCGAACTTTTGAATGCCATTTCAGATTGCATTTTATGACATTGTATACAACTCTCAGATCCCGCATAATCGGTTCCGCGCGGATCAATATATTCTTCAGATTTGTTATTGCAACTGACAAAAAGAATTGCCAGAAGTGTTACAGTTAGTAGAAATACAGCTTTTTTCATTGCTGTAAATATACTTTTTTTTGAATTGAATCAAAATATATTTCAATAATGAAAAAAAGACGTTAAAAAATTTAGAATGTTTCTTAATTCATGCCAACTCCGTAAACATATTCATCTAGTTCGATTTTGAACAAAGAGCCTTCAACTAAATCCTTAATCGATTTTAGTTCGGTCATATTTACAGCTAAATCTATCGAATTGCATGGCGTTTTCAATAAAAATTTATGGCAAGAGTATTTCATTTCGCATGCTTCACAACAAGCGTTTTCAATCATGCTATCTTCAATCAAATCACAAAAATGATTCAATTCCTGAACTGTAAAATAAAAACCAGTTTCCTTAAAAACCAATTGCACTTTGTCTGAAATTGTAGTGTTGTGATCTTTCCAGTAAAAAGCTATGCCAAAGTTATTATGATATATTTGTTCAATTTCTCTCATCGTAATCCTTTTATTTCAACAAATATAAATATTATTTATATTAATTCTAAATAAAAAAATCTTAAAAATTTGAAAAAAAGTTCAATTTAGTAAAACCATTATTTTAGTTTAAACCAGAACCGTAAATATATTCATTGAGATTAAGTCGAAATAACGAACCATCAACCAAGTCTTTTATAGAATTTAATTCCATCGGTGATATTTCTAAATCTATAGCAACATAGGGTGTTTTCAATAAAAATTTATCGAAGGCGCGTTTTACACCATGCATATAATCATTGTGATCTGTAACGCAGTCTTCAATTAAATCGTGAAATTCATTTAATTCTTGAGCGGAAAAGTAAAATCCCATTTGTTTAAAAAGTAACTGAATTTTATCTGATATAATTTCGTTGCCTTCTTTCCAATAAAATGAAATTCCAAAATCGTTGCGGTATATCTGTTCTATGTCCTTCATGACATTTTTTTTAGGCCACAAAGATACGGAGTCTTTGTATTAATACTTGATTAATAAAAGCATAAAAAAAAGCTAAAAATCATCATTAGTAATTTGATTTTTAGCTGTTTACCGTTGTGTTTTTTTAGTAAAATAAAATCCTTATTTCAGCCAATTTTTTAAGTTTGAAAGAAAGGCTGCCTGTTGGTCAACAAATAAATAATGTGAACAATTATCAAGAAAGGCAAAGTGTTTCTCACCCGTTATCGTTTTCATAGAATTGATTTGTGCCGATGAAAAAACGCCATCCTCTTTTCCGTAAATTCCATAAATAGGAACCCCAGCAGCTTTGATTTTCTTTAAAAAAGGTCTGCTGTCGATATTGTTTAGTTTTTCATTTTGATAAAAAACTAAAGGCGCGTTTTTATTTCGAATATTCGTTTTATAAAATTCTCCAGCTTCGTAGTCGGCGTATAGCTTTTTAGATTCGACAGTTGGATTTGGCATTTTAAAAAAGCCATTTTCTCCTGCAAGTTCATAACATCCTTTTCGGTATTCAGCAGAATTTTTATTTAGATTTTCTACAATACTGATTTTCTTCAATTGTTCAGAATCATTGTTGTACTTTTTCTTCAACGTATTTAAAATATGATCATATGTTTCTTGTTGAGAAAACAAAGCGCCAGCCAAAACCAAAGCACTCACATTTTGCGGATATTTATTGGTATAAAGCGTAGCAACCAAACCGCCAAAACTGTGTGAAAGAAGAACAGCTTTCTTTAAATGATATTTTTTATAAATAGAATTTATATCCTGAAAAGCTTCTTCAAACGTAAATTTTGCATCAGGATCTGTAGATCTTCCTTCGCCTCTTCGATCATAAGCAATGACATAAAAACCTAAATCTGCTAGTTTTTGAGCCGTTGTTCCTTCAAACAAAGTTGCATTGCCGCTTGGTCCGCCATGAATGAAAATTATGGTTTTATTCTTTTCGTTTCCGTAGGTTTTAATGTAAAGATTTTGTCCATTCGCGAAAAGCGAAATAGTTAGAAATAAAACGGTTACTAATAATTTCATTTATAGAGATTGAAATTCTTTGATAAACTTATATGACTTATATGGTTTAATTATTTACTCCAATTTATGGTGTTCGTCCATATCTCTTTTTAGATCTAAATTTCTAAAAGTAGGAGATTTTAAAGCAGTAAAAATTACAGTTAAAAGCGTAACACTTCCTCCAAAAACAACAGAAGTAACAGCTCCCATTAATTTTGCAGTTGCGCCACTTTCAAAAGCACCTAATTCGTTAGAAGATCCAACAAAAATAGAGTTTACCGCACCAACGCGCCCACGCATATGATCTGGCGTTTTAAGTTGCAAAATAGTCTGACGAATTACTACGGAAATTCCATCAGCCAATCCGCTTAAAAATAAGGCGAAAACAGAAAGCCAGAAATAAGTTGATAATCCAAACAAGATGATGGATAGTCCGAAAATAAAAATGGCGATTAAGAGTTTCTTTCCTGCATTTTCATACAAAGGTACGTAAGCAGAAACCAACATCGTAATAAAAGCACCGACAGCAGGAGCGGCTCTTAAAATTCCGAAACCTTCAGATCCCACTTTCAAAATGTCTTGCGCGAAAACGGGCAATAATGCAACAGCACCTCCAAAAAGTACCGCAATCATGTCAAGAGATAATGCACCAAGAACAATTTTGTTTTTAAAGACAAATGTTAAACCTTCCATAAGGCTATCTTTCATAGATTCACCCATCTTCGGATTTATAATCGGTTTTTGACTGATTTGTGATAAGGCAATTAACGAAAGAATGGAGAATCCGAAAACCAAACACATTGACCAGTGAACGCCAATCCAGTTAATAGAAAAACCAGCCAACGCAGGTCCCATAACGGCTCCAATTTGCCAAACCGAACTACTCCAAGTTGCAGCATTTGGGTATACTTTTTTAGGAATGATTAATGACAGAAGCGAGAAAATAGTTGGTCCCATAAAAGAACGAACGATTCCTCCAAAAAATACTAAAGCATAAATCGAATACAAAATAACATGCGTAGACCAACCTCCAACTACTTTTGGCCAAGTCAATAAGAAAAGTCCAAAACTAATTACTGAAAACCCAAAAATACATTTCACCAATAAACTTTTCTTTTCTCTTCGATCTACAATATGTCCTGCAAATAAAGACATGGAAACAGCTGGAATAATTTCCATTAAACCAATAATTCCTAGAGAAAGCGGATTTTTAGTTAAACTGTAAACTTCCCATTCAATTACAATAAACTGCATTGACCAGGCAAAAACCATCGCAAAACGCAATAATAAAAAGATGTTGAATTCTTTATAACGAAGCGCCTGATACGGATCTGGCTTACTTGATTTAATTTCTTCCATTTGTTCTAATGTCTTTCAGCATAAGCTGTGTTGAAACAGTTCCGTTCCATTCATTTTCGGCAATGCAATACGCCAATTGAAACGGATTTTGATTTTTTACAATATTTAATTTTTTTCCTAATCCGAAACCTATTGCAGCGATTCCGTCAGAATTATGTTGTTTGGCAAAAAGCCTCAAATGTTCTTCTTCTGCACCCAAAGTTTTAGCGTAACCTGTATCAATCGCATTTTCAGTCATAAAAACAGGTGTCATGTTCTGAGGTCCAAAAGGTTCGAATTGTTTTAAAATTCGAATTAATTTTGGTGTTATATCAGAGAAATTGATTTCGGCATCGATCTCAATTTCTGGAGTAAGCATTTCTGGTAAAATCGTTTCTGAAACTTGTTTTTCGAAAGCATCTTTAAAAGGCTGATAGTTTTCTGCTTTTAAGGTCATTCCTGCAGCGTACATGTGGCCTCCAAATTGTTCCAAATGTTCGGCACAGGCGTCTAATGCATTATAAACATCAAATCCTTTTACAGATCGGGCAGAGGCAGCATATTTGTCGCCACTTTTAGTGAAAACTAAAGTCGGACGATAATACGTTTCAATCAATCTTGAAGCTACAATTCCGATTACGCCTTTGTGCCAATCTTCTTGAAAAACAACGGTCGAAAAACGTTCTTCTTCCTTGTTTTCTATAATCTGTTGAAAAGCTTCTTTAGTAATTTTTTTATCTAAATCTTTTCGGTCTGCGTTATATTGTTCAATTTCTGAAGCAAATTGCTGTGCTTGCTCAAAGTCGAATTCAGTTAATAATTCAACGGCATGATTGCCATGTTTGATTCTTCCCGCAGCATTAATTCTTGGCGAAATAATAAAAACGACATCCGTAATATCGAGAACTTTCTTTTTTACTTGATGCGTTAAGGCTTTAATTCCAGGTCTTGGTTCGCTGTTAATGACTTTCAATCCGAAATGTGCTAAAACACGATTTTCTCCTGTAATCGGAACAATATCGGCGGCAATTGCAGTGGCGACCAAATCCAAATACGAAACTAAATCTTCAGTAGTTTCATTTCTATTTTGACCCAAAGCCTGAATCAATTTAAAACCAACTCCGCAACCGCACAATTCGTCGTAAGGGTAGGAGCAGTCTTCTCTTTTTGGATCCAAAACGGCAACAGCATCCGGAAGAAATTCTCCAGGACGGTGGTGGTCGCAAACAATAAAATCAATGTTTTTTGCTTTCGCGTAAGCGATATGATCAATCGATTTGATTCCGCAATCGAGAGCAATAATTAAAGAAATTCCGTTGTCGTCTGCGTAGTCAATTCCTTTATACGAAATGCCATAACCTTCGTCATAACGATCGGGAATGTAAGTGGCAACGTGAGGATAATGCGATTTTAAATACGAAGAAACCAAAGAAACAGCAGTCGTTCCGTCAACATCATAATCTCCAAAAACCAAAATATTTTCTTGATTTTCAATTGCTTCTTCAATTCGAGCAACGGCTTTGTCCATATCTTTCATCAAATACGGATCATGCAGATGTTCTAAAGATGGACGGAAGAAATTCTTCGCTTCATCAAAAGTTTCAATTCCTCGCTGAATCAAAAGTGTCGCTACAAAATCTTCTACATTTAGAGCTTGTGCCAAATGTTTGACTTTTTCTTCAGAAGGTTTTGGTTTTAATGTCCAGCGCATAATTGATTTTAGATTTTAGAGTGTTGATTTTAGATTTTTGATTTGCTATATATGATCTTAAAGTACTTGATTTTAAGATCTGAAATCAAAAATCGTTAATCAAAAATCTTAAATATAATTATTTTGCTTCTAGAGCATTTCCTTCAAACTGAATTCCATCCCAACCTAAGTTGATGAAATTTCTAATGTTCTGGTGATTCGTTCCGCTTGGATCGCCTAAAACTTCTTCAAAATAAAAAGCTCCAAAACAAGCTAATGTTTCTTCTTTGCTTAAGTTTTGCAATTTTGCGAAAGAAAACAATTTGCAAGAACCTGAATTTTCGCCTGCTGCGTTATGTTGTGTTCCGTTTTGAAAAGCTGTTGGAGTAAAGTTGTAATTTTCTTCAATTACTGCAATAGTTTCAGGAAATGTGATTTGTGTTGGAGTTTGTTTTACTTTTTCTAAAAAGGCTTGAATGCTCATATTATGGGTTTGTTTTTTAGATTAATTTAAAGGTTTTTATTACCTATTTCAATTAACTCCTGCTTAGAGTATTGAAAAGATTGTTTGCCTTCTTTTTTTAGATATATTCTAACAATTATATCATTATAATCAACTTTATTTTTTGAAAGATGTTTTCTAAGTAAAAGAGCAATTTTGTCTGAATGGAATTTTAAATTTTCTTTTTCTTCTTTCAATAGATCACTATTAAAAATGTCTATTTCATAATTCTTTTCATCAGAATTAATATAAAGTTTAATTGGTCTGGTGGTAAGTGTTTCTGGATTATATAAGTGTCCAATTTCTTGAATTCCTTGATCATTAAACTCTTTATTATCAGGTTTTATTTCATTGTCTTTTTTCTTTTCATTACAAGAAAAAAATACAATTAATAATAAGAAATAAATTGTTTTGCGCATAAATACTTTAATCTTCATCCTTAGAAAACTTACTTTTCTTCGGTTCTTTTGTTATTGTTTTTCCTGCAACCACCACAACGATTTCTCCTCTTGGTGCTATTTTTTCAAAATGTGCTAAAACTTCTTTAGCAGTTCCGCGGACGTTTTCTTCGTGCATTTTTGATAATTCGCGTGAAACGCAAACTTGTCTGTCTTCTCCAAAATACTGAACAAACTCACTTAAAGTCTTAACTAATTTATGTGGAGAAACGTATAAAATCATGGTTCTGGTTTCTTCGGCTAAAGCCAAAAAGCGAGTCTGGCGCCCTTTTTTATCAGGAAGGAAACCTTCAAAAACAAATTTATCATTTGGAAGTCCGCTGTTTACTAGGGCGGGAACAAAAGCCGTTGCTCCAGGAAGACATTCTACCTCGATTTTATTTTCGACGCAAGCGCGCGTCAATAAAAATCCAGGATCTGAAATGGCTGGAGTTCCAGCGTCTGAAATTAAAGCGATGGTTTCGCCAGCTTTCAAACGCGCAATTAAATTCTCAGTTGTTTTATGTTCGTTGTGCATATGATGACTGTGCATGTGCGTGCCAATTTCAAAATGCTTCAACAATTTACCGCTTGTGCGCGTGTCTTCCGCCAAAATCAAATCGACTTCTTTCAAAACCCGAATGGCTCTAAAAGTCATGTCTTCAAGATTGCCAATTGGCGTTGGAACGATATATAATTTTGACATATTTTTTATTCGTGAAAATGTGAAATGTGAGTTGTGAAAAATGAAATGTTACAAGAATTTTTTCTCGATAATTCCCATAAAACGATCTGCGTAATCGTCTTTTCCTTCCCAATTATTATAATCAGGTTTTACCATGTTTTCAATAAAATCTTTTACTTCTGCATACGAGTCAAAAGTTAATAATTGGTTCAAAACACGGCTATAATCTTCTGTGCTGTTGCCAAAAAGATTTTTAGTAAAAGCAATTCTGTCATTCAAATCAATATGAAAACCTCTTGCTAGTTTATCATTCAAACTAACCGATTTTGGTTGAGCAGGAGTTTCAAGAATGGCAGTTTCTATTTTTTTAGTTTCTTTAAAATCATTGATTGAAGGCGTTTGAACTGGCGGAACAGCCTCGAAACTGTCTACTTTTACAAACTGCGCATCAGCATAATTAATTCCAAAATCCTCAAATTGGATAGTTGGAGTTGAAGTTGCTGGAGTTTCTGCTTTTGGTTCTTCTTTAACTTCGTCTTTGATTTCTTCTACTTCTAATTCAAAAGCAGGTTTGAAATCCGGAATTGGTTTCAATTCACTGATAGTTGTAAACGAAAGATCATCAATAGGTTTTTCCGTTTCTTCTACCTTTTCAGCAATTGGCTCAATAATTTCTTCAACAACCGCTTCTTCAATTTCAGCAGCGATTGGTTCAGGAGTTTCTTCGATTATTGGTTCTGCGACTTCAACAATTGGTTCGACAGTTTCAACAATTTCTGCTGGTTTTTCTTCTGAAATTTCAGGCTCGTAAGATTCTTCAAGTGCAATTACTTTCTCTGGAGTTGGAGCTTCATTTTCAATTATTGCAGGAATAATTTCTTCTCCTTTTACGAAAATGGTTTCCAATTCAGAAGCAATATCACTTTGTCCGATTGTTGGTTTTGCAGAATCGAAATTCTCTTCAACAAATTTTAATACTGCTAATTTCTCGTATAATTTCTGAGTTTCAAGGTACAATTGATTGATATCGGATTTGTTTTTAAGTTTCAAAATTCGATGCGCAATGCTGATTAAATCAGCTTCCAATTTTTTTTTCATAACTGTTGAAAATTATAGTGAATAAGGTATTTTAGTGTATTTGATGTCTGAATGTCTCTATTATCAAGGAAATTCAAAAGATAATTTTTTATTTCTGTTAATACGCTTTCGCGAATTTAAGGTTTGATAAAAATTTTCTACTTTTGAAAAAATGTAAAACAGCACATTTTTACATCAATTTATTGCCAGTACAAAGTAATAAAAACTATTCATTTTTAAAGGTAGAAAAATACAAAATGTTTCTCGAAAATACAGTAAATCACAAAGAACAATTTGGTTGGATTGAAGTTATTTGTGGATCAATGTTTTCGGGTAAAACCGAAGAGCTGATCCGTAGATTAAAGCGCGCCCAATTTGCCAAA
The DNA here is from genome assembly GCF_042436695.1 of Flavobacterium sp. HJSW_4. Classification (NCBI taxonomy): domain Bacteria; kingdom Pseudomonadati; phylum Bacteroidota; class Flavobacteriia; order Flavobacteriales; family Flavobacteriaceae; genus Flavobacterium; species Flavobacterium sp. HJSW_4. The sequence continues at coordinate 68,129 of NZ_JBHNPP010000007.1, read as the reverse complement.
CAAAGAGTCGAAATCTTTAAACCTGCTATTGATACCCGTTATCATGACGAAATGGTCGTGTCTCATGATGCCAACGAAATTCGTTCTACACCCGTTCCTGCGGCAGCTAACATATTGATTTTAGCTCAAGGTTGCGATGTAATTGGTATTGATGAAGCTCAGTTTTTTGATGATGAAATTATTACCGTTTGCAATGATTTAGCAAATCAAGGAATTCGTGTAATTGTGGCTGGTTTGGATATGGATTTTAAAGGAAATCCGTTTGGTCCAATGCCAGGACTTATGGCTACTGCAGAATATGTAACGAAAGTTCACGCCGTTTGCACGCGAACTGGAAACTTAGCCAATTATAGTTTTAGAAAAACTGCCAATGATAAATTGGTTATGCTTGGTGAAACCGAAGAATACGAGCCACTTAGCCGTGCAGCGTATTTTAATGCTATGAAAAAGAATCAGGAAAAATAAATTTAAATTCCATTTATAAAGCCTTTTAATAAAAATACAAAGTATGAGAAAACAGAATATTTTATTGTTGATATTGATTGGAATTGCGGTTGCTTTAGTGGCATATTTTCAGTTTTATCTTGACAAAAATGCTGATGAAGTAAATAATGAAGTTAAAGAACTAGTTGCAAAATATAATAAAAGCTGCCCGTTAAATATTCAAGAGGGAATGCGTTTAGATAGCGTGAGTCTTCCAGAAGGAAGAGTAGTTCAGTACAATTTGACATTATTGAATGTTGCAAAAGAAACTGCTGAGGTAAATGTGATAAAAGAAGAAATTGAAAAAAGTCTTATCAGTACAGCAAAAGCAAATCCAGGCTTAAAAGTTTTTAGAGATAACGATTATGATTTGATTTATCATTACAGCGATAAAAAGAAAGCATTTTTATTTGATGTGAAGATTCAGCCAGATCAATACAAATAAAATTAAAAGTAAAAAGAAACCCGACAGATTTTAAATTTGTCGGGTTTTTTATTTGTGAAAATTAAATTTTCTTTCTCATTCTAGCTACCGGAATATCAAGTTGTTCACGGTATTTAGCAATTGTTCTTCTAGCAATTGGATAACCTTTTTCTTTTAAGATTTCAGCCAATTGATCGTCTGGAAGCGGTTTTCTCTTATCTTCTTCCTCAATTGTATTTTGAAGAATTTTTTTGATTTCTAAAGTCGAAACATCTTCTCCCTGATCATTTTTCATGGCTTCAGAGAAGAATTCTTTAATCAGTTTTGTTCCGTATGGTGTTTCAACATATTTGCTGTTGGCCACACGTGAAATTGTCGAAATATCCAAACCAACCATATCCGCAATATCTTTTAAGATCATTGGTTTTAGTTTGGTTTCGTCACCATCTAAGAAATATTCTTCTTGATAATGCATAATTGCATTCATTGTTACAAAAAGTGTTTCCTGACGCTGTCTGATCGCATCGATAAACCATTTTGCAGAATCCAGTTTTTGTTTGATAAACTGAACTGCATCTTTCTGTGCAGTCGATTTATCACGAGATTCTTTATACGTCTGCATCATTTCTTGATAATCTTTAGAAACGTGCAAAGAAGGAGCGTTACGACCGTTTAAAGTCAATTCTAACTCGCCATCTACAATTCTGATGGCAAAGTCTGGAACGATATTCTCCGTTACTTTGTTGTTTCCTGTAAAAGAACCACCTGGTTTCGGATTCAAACGTTCAATTTCGTGAATGGCTTTTTTAAGCTGTTCGTTCGAAATGCTATATTTCTGTAATAATTTGTCGTAATGTTTCTTCGTAAAAGCATCAAACTGATTTTCTATAATGTCAATCGCTAAATCAACATATTCAGTTGGTGTTTTGTGTTTTAATTGCAATAATAAACATTCCTGCAAGTCACGCGCGCCAACTCCTGAAGGTTCTAATTCGTGAATTACAGTCATCATTTTTTCGACCATTGCTTCATCAGTGTAAATTCCCTGAGTAAAAGCCATGTCGTCAACAATGTCTGGAATGCTTCTGCGGATGTAACCCATGTCGTCAATACTTCCTACTAAGAATTCAGCGATTTCGCGCTCTTCTTCATTCAAAATAAAAGTATTCAACTGATTGATTAAATCCTGGTGAAAACTAATCGGAGCCGCAAAAGGAGTTTCGCGTTCCTCGTCATCACTATAATTATTTACCTGAGTTTTGTAATCAGGCGTATCGTCGTCGCTTAAGTATTCGTCAATATTAATATCGTCTGCTTCGATTCTGTCAGATTCTGCATCATCGTAATCGTCGTAGTCTTCATTAGCGTAATCATCAGCTTCGTATTCTTCTTCTTTTCCAGCTTCAAGTGCTGGATTTTCGTTCATTTCTTCTAATAAACGTTGTTCAAAAGCTTGCGTAGGCAATTGAATTAACTTCATCAGCTGAATTTGCTGTGGAGATAATTTTTGGGATAATTTTAAATTTAAAAATTGCTTTAGCATAATAAGGCGCTATTTTTTAGCCACTAAGGCGCGAAGGCGCTAAGTTTTTTATTTTTTTGCCCAAGGGCTTTTGTTAAACTTTAAAACACTCTCTTTGTGTTTATGAATCTTCTTATGCCACTTTTAATTAGTGGCACATTAAAATTAATTAAGTAACCTAAATCTTTGTCTAGTAATTTTAACTGACTTATAATTTGTGCTTCCCAAACCGGATTAATTTGTTCAACTGCTTTTATTTCTATGATTATAGAATCCTCGATCAATAAATCTAATCTTAATCCCTCAGTAAATACAATTCCGTCATAAACGATCGGAATATCAACTTGACGTTTTACATCTAGACCAGCTTTAGCGATTTCATGAGCTAAACAAACTTCATAAACTCTTTCTAATAATCCAGGACCAAGTTGTTTGTGAACTTTGAATGCAGCGTTTATAATTATTTTTCCAATTTCTTCTATTCTTTCAGAGAGCATGTTTTTTTGGTTTTGCCACGAAGGCACAAAGACGCGAATTTGATTTAATAAAAATACAGCATTGACTTTTTTGTGTCTTCGTGGTATTTTTATTTCAATTTTTAATTAAGCAAAATTTTTAAAATAAACTTTGCGTCTTTGTGCCTTTGTGGCAATGAACCTTATATGTTAAAATTCCGCGCTTCCAGGAGTTCTTGGGAAAGGAATTACGTCTCTAATGTTTGTCATTCCTGTTACAAACAATACTAAACGCTCAAATCCTAAACCGAAACCTGCGTGTGTTGCAGAACCGAATCTTCTGGTGTCTAAGTACCAGTATAATTCTTCTTTATCAATTCCAAGAGCTTCCATTTTCTGAACTAGAACATCGTAACGCTCTTCTCTTTCAGAACCACCAACGATTTCTCCAATTCCAGGGAAAAGGATGTCCATTGCGCGAACTGTTTCTCTTCCTGGTTCTGTGTTGTCATTCAAACGCATGTAAAACGCTTTAATGTTTGCTGGGTAATCGTATAAAATTACCGGACATTTAAAGTGTTTTTCTACTAAATAACGCTCGTGTTCTGATTGTAAATCAGCTCCCCATTCTGTGATAAGGTATTGGAATTTCTTCTTTTTATTTGGAGTTGAATCTCTTAAAATGTCAATTGCTTCAGTATAAGAAACACGTTTGAAGTTGTTCTCTAAAACGAAGTTTAGTTTTTCCAACAACGCCATTTCGCTTCTTTCTGCTTGTGGTTTTGATTTTTCTTCTTCTAAAAGTCTTCCTTCTAAGAAAGCCAAATCATCTTTACAGTTGTCTAAAGCATATTTAATTACATACTGAATAAAATCTTCAGCCAAATCCATGTTGTCATCAAGGTCGTTGAAAGCAACTTCAGGCTCGATCATCCAGAATTCTGCCAAGTGACGAGAAGTGTTTGAGTTTTCTGCTCTAAACGTTGGTCCAAAAGTATAAATCTGACCCAAAGCCATGGCGAAAGTTTCACCTTCTAATTGTCCAGAAACTGTCAAGTTTGTATGTTTTCCAAAGAAATCTTTTTTGAAATCAATGTTTCCTTCTTCATTTTTAGGAAGATTGTCAAGTGGCAAAGATGTTACTTGGAACATTTCTCCAGCACCTTCAGCATCAGCTCCAGTAATGATTGGCGTGTTTACATACACGAAACCTTTTTGTTGGAAATAGCTGTGAACCGCATAAGACAATACCGAACGCACACGCATAATTGCTCCAAAAGCATTTGTACGTACACGCAAGTGAGCGTTTTCACGTAAAAATTCTAAAGAGTGTTTTTTAGGTTGCATTGGGAATTTTTCAGCATCAGAATCTCCAAGAATTTCAAGTTTGTTAACCTGAATTTCGTATTTCTGACCAGCACCTTTACTTTCAACTAAAGTTCCAATTACAGAAACTGCAGCTCCAGTAGTGATTCTTTTTAAAGTTTCTTCTGGTGTATTTTCAAAATCAACAACACATTGAATATTATTAATTGTAGAACCGTCATTTAAAGCGATGAACTGATTATTTCTAAAAGTTCTCACCCAACCTTTTGCATTCACTTCCTGTAACGTCGTCGTACTGTTTAATAAGTCTCTAACTTTTGTGTGTTTCATTTTTATATATAATTGATATTAAGTAATATTCATTTTGAACAACTGCAAATATAATCGATAATAATTAATTTGAGAAGTTGAATTTTTTATAGGTTTGTTTTATGTCCATTTTTGTCATTTCGACGAAGGAGAAATCTTCGTAAGAAACTTGACAAAGTTATAATTACTATGCGGAACTACTTGCGGAGATTTCTCATCCATAGAAATGATAAGATTATGGAAATATCGGTATGCTATTGGACTATAATCTCAAATATTTCAGTAAATTTCTTTTCTAAATTTCTCCTTTTTCTTTTAGGGATCCATCGTGTTAAAAGTATTGAAAGGACAACGAACAAATTAAAGATTACATATACTTGTAAAGGAACTTCTTCTTGGCTGATAAATACTGAGTTGAACAATATAAATGCAACAAGCGGATAATATTTTAGCCAAATTGTCTGGAATTTATGTGTCGGTTCAATATTGTAATTGATGTGTAATGTTCTGTTAACTGTTTTATAATTGCCTTTAATAATGAAAAATGATGGAGAAACAGTTGAATTCGTTGTTAAACGAAATGTTGAATCATCAAAATTTCCATAAAAAGGCTTTGAAAAATCTCTAAATATTCTGAATAAACTAAAAGGACTAATTAATTTAAGTTTTGGATTTCCAATTACCGTATTTTCTTTAATTTGATTTCTAAACTCAATTAAACTCAGTTTTGATCTCATTTGTTATCGAAATTAATTCGCGTCAATTCGTGAAATTCGTGGCAAAAAAAAACTCTACTTCTGCAAATTCTCCAAATCCTCTTTCTTCGTTTTCTTCTTTTCGAAAGTTAAAACCAACGATGGTAAAACTACCAAGTTAGCAAACATCGCAAAAACCAAAGTACAAGAAATTAATCCTCCTAAAGCAATTGTTCCGCTGAAACTTGATAAAGTGAATGTTGCAAAACCTAAAATCAAAACGATAGAAGTGTAGAAAGTACTTACTCCAGTTTCTCTTAAAGCGCTGAAAACAGATTTTTTTACTTTTCCTTTATTTTGAGTCAATTCATCTTTGTATTTCGCCATAAACTGAATGGCATTATCTACCGAGATTCCGAAAGCGATACTAAATACCAAAATCGTTGACGGTTTTAACGGAATTCCGAAATAACCCATTAATCCAGAAGTAATACAAAGCGGTAAAATATTCGTAATCAAAGAAGCCAATACCATTTTGAAAGAACGGAATAAATACAGCATCAAAATTGCAATAGTTGCAATCGCAAAAAGCAACGATTCGATTAAGTTGTGCGCCAAATAAGTTGTTCCTTTTTGGAAAACCAATGCTTTTCCTGTAATCGTAACTTCAAAACGGTCTTTCGGGAAAATTTCGTCAATTTTTTTGCGAAGTTTTCCTTCTACTTTCGCCATTTCATCTGTTCCGATATCTTTCATGAAAGTTGTAATTCTAGCATATTGTCCAGTCGAATCAACGTAAGCTTTCATTAAGTTTTCCTTACTGTTTTTAGTCGCATTTTTAGCATAGCTCAAAATAAAAGTTTGCTCTTGCGAAGTCGGTAATTGGTAATATTCTGGGTTTCCGTTGTAGAAAGCCTGTTTAGAATATTTCACCAAATTTACCACAGAAACTGGTTTTGCCAATTCTGGAATTTCAGCAATTGTACTCTGCAATTCATCCATTTTACGAATTGTCGAAGCCTTCATAACACCTTTTTTCTTTTTGGTGTCGACCATAATTTCAAGAGGCATTACTCCGTTAAATTCCTTTTCGTAAAATAAAATATCTTTAAAGAAAGAAGCGCTTTTTGGCATTTCACCAATCAAACTTCCCGAAACTTTCATTTGTCTAACTCCATTCAAACTCACGATAAACAGAACAGCATAAATGCAATAAACGATCGTTTTTTTGCCTTTAACGATAGTTGTAACTGTGTTTAAAAGTGTCGAAATGTAAGTTTTGTCTAAGTGATATAAGTGTTTTGCTTTTGGCAACGGCATAAAACTGTAAATAATCGGCACGATAAAAAGTGTCAAAGTATAAACAGAAAGCACGTTGATAGAAGTTACCAATCCGAATTCAAACAGCAATTCGTTTCCTGTAATCATCAAAGTTGCAAAACCAATTGCAGCCGTTAAATTGGTCATGAAAGTCGAATGTCCAATTTTTGAAATAACACGCTGTAATGCTTTTGCCTGATTGTTATGAATTTTTATTTCCTGCTGATATTTATTAATCAAGAAAATACAGTTTGTAATTCCGATTACGATAATCAGCGGCGGAATGATAGCTGTTAAAATTGTGATTTTATATCCGAATAATCCAAGTGTTCCAAAAGACCACGTTACGCCGACAATTAAAATAACAACCGAAATAAAAGTTGCTCTAAACGAACGGAAAAAGAAAAAGAAAATCAATGAAACTGTCAATAAAGATGCTCCAATGAAAAGTCCGATTTCGCCTTTCATATTGTCAGCATTGATCGTTCTGATGTACGGCATTCCCGAAACTTTCAAATCAATTCCAGTTGTTTTTTCGAATTTATTGATTTTAGGAACTAGATTTTCAAGAATAAAAGTCTTTCTGTTGGCAGTATTCACCAAATTTTTGTTGATGTAAACTGCAGAACGAATACTTCCGCTTTCTTTGTTGAATAAAAGACCTTCGTAAAAAGGCAAATTATTGAATAATTCGTGCTGAATTCTTTTTAAATAATCAGGATCTAGAACTTTACTTTGGTCAATGAAAGGTGCTAAAACAAATTTTTCGTTAACCGTATCTTTTTCCAGTTTTTTCAAATCGTTTAAAGAAACTACCAAATCAACTTCTTTAGATTTTTTCAAACCTGTCATCATTTCATTCCAAGCGGCGTAGTTTTTTGGAGTAAAGAATTTTGGATCTTTAAAACCAATAACGATAAGATTTCCTTCCTCGCCAAACTTATCTAGGAATTTTTGATAATCCTTGTTCGCAATATGATCTTTCGGAAGCAAGTTAGCTTCTGTATAAGTCATGGCAAGATTTTTCCACTGATAACCGAAGAAAAGGGTTAAAACAGAAAGTATAACCAGAATCGTAATTCTGTTTTTAAGTATAATTCGGGCTAACTTTTCCCAAAATCCAACTTTAATAGCGTTTTTCATAACATCTTTAAAAAATGGATGCAAATGTAGTGAAAAGTGCTCGAAATCATAAATATTCCGTTCTATTTTACTTTATGTTAACACAAAATACCACATCTTTAAAAATAGGATAATTTACATGCTTTTTGCCGTTTAGTCGTCAGCTTTTGCCATATTTGCAATTAATTTACAATCAAAAAAAACGGTTATTGTAATTTGAAATAAAAAATAAACAGGCAACGATGCAACAAAATAATACTACAACTTTCATTTTTCTAGCCATTCTTTTGCTTTTAATTGTCATCATTTGCTTCATGATTTATCAATTAATGCAAACCAAAAAAGCAAAAGACGATGCCGAAAAAAGTTTTTATACTTTAGAATCTAAGGTCAACGATTTGCAGTTGGAAAATTTAGAATCGAAACTAAATCCGCATTTGTTTAAGAATATTCTAAATTCGATTCAGTCGCATGCATATCAGACTTATTTTGCTTTGGATAAGCTGGCGAATGTTTTGGATTATATTTTATACGAAAGCAAAAAGAAATTCGTAACAGCAAAAGAAGAAATTGATTTTGCATTGAATTTAATCGAAATCAATAAAATCAAAATCAGTCCGCTTTTTGAGTTGAAAGTAAAAACCAATATCAACGAAGAAGATAAATTGTACGATCAGCCTTTGCTTGCGCCATTAATTTCGATTGATTTAATTGAAAATGCTTTTAAACACGCCGATCTTCAAAGCGCAGATGCTTTTATTTCGGTAGTTTTTGAATTTAAAAACAATGCTTTTTTTATGACGGTTTCAAATAAAATCTCAGATAAAAAAGTGCTGAAAAAGGAACGAAGCGGTTTTGGCCATGCAACGCTTGAGCACCGTCTTCGCATTATTTATAAGAATAATTTCAAACTTGATAGGTTTATAGAAAACGATGTTTATATTGCCCATCTAAAAATTGATTTACTTGAATACAAAACTGAAATGCTTGCTGCTGGACGATGAACTTCCAGGATTGACTTACCTAAAAATGCTTTGCGAACAAATTCCAGAATTGGAAATCGTAAAAACGTTTAATAATCCTGAAAAACTTTTGTCTGATTTTTCGAACCTTGATTTTGATCTATTGATTTCGGATATTGAAATGCCCGGAATTGACGGCCTGCATTTGGCTGAAAAATTGCAAGATAAATTGGTGATTTTTTGCACGGCGTATAAAGAATATGCAGCCGAAGCTTTTAATATTGATGCCGTAGATTATATTACAAAACCTGTAAAATTGGAGCGTTTGCAAAAAGCGATCGCCAAAGCTTTGGAGCGTTTTGAAAAATCAAATTCAGATAAAAAATTCATTCAGCTGAATACTGACAAAGGAAAAACGTTGCTGTATTTTAATAAAATTCAATACATAAAAACTGCCGCCAGCGATAGCCGAGATAAAACGGTTTTGCTTACTGATGGAAGTTTTTTGAATTTGAAAAATGTAAAATTCGATACACTTTTGAACGAATTGCCTGATGCCGATTTCTGCCGAGTTAATAAAAAAGAAATTGTGGCTGTGAAAGCAATTAAGTTTTTTAATCATAACGAAATTGTCCTGCATCATTTAGAAGAAAATAATAAAAATACCACGCTAATCTTAAGCGAAACCTATAGAGCTGATTTTTTAAAGAAAGTAAAACTTTAAAACTTATTACAATTTTTTCCCGACTTGTTACATGCGACTGAAATTAAAAAGTGAATTACTTTTTCACTAAATTCACAGTGCGGATATTTGCGTTAATTAAATCTAAAGAACGAGTTTATGAATAAAATTAGGAACTCTCTATTCTATGTAACGGTTATTGGTGGATTTACAGCGCTAATATATTGGGTAATTTCAAAAGGCGCATCATTAGAAGTGGGGCGCAATATTGTAAAGAAAAGTGTAGAAAGTAATCATTGGAAAGACTTTCTTCATTCGATGGTCGAAAATCTGCAGCATCCATTAGCTATTTTATTGGCGCAGATCGTAACCATCATTTTAGTTGCTCGTTTGTTTGGATGGTTTTTTAGAAAAATCGGACAGCCGTCGGTAATTGGTGAAATGATTGCTGGAATTGTTTTAGGACCTTCTTTGGTCGGAATGTATTTTCCAGAGTTTTCCGCAACTTTGTTTCCAGCAGCATCTTTAGGTAATTTACAGTTCTTAAGCCAAATCGGTTTAATTCTTTTCATGTTTGTCATCGGAATGGAATTGGATTTGAAAGTCCTAAAAAATAAAGCGCATGATGCCGTTGTAATCAGTCACGCTAGTATTGTAATTCCGTTTGCTTTAGGTTTATCATTAGCATTTTTTATTTATGAAACTTATGCCCCGCTGGGAGTAGAGTTTTCTTCTTTCGGATTATTTATGGGAATCGCCATGAGTATTACTGCTTTTCCGGTTTTGGCTAGAATAGTTCAAGAACGCGGTATGCAGAAAACAAAACTAGGAACCATTGCAATTACTTGCGCCGCTGCAGACGATATTACCGCTTGGTGTATTTTGGCCGTTGTTATTGCAATTGTAAAAGCGGGTTCGTTGGCAAGTTCTCTTTACGTAATCGGAATGGCGATTTTGTATGTGATTATCATGCTAAAAATCGTTCGTCCGTTCTTGAAAAGAGTAGGAGACTTAAATGCAACGCGCGAAAGTTTGAATAAACCAGTTGTTGCAATTTTCTTTATTACACTTTTAATTTCTGCTTATGCATCTGAGTTAATCGGAATCCACGCTTTGTTCGGAGCTTTTTTGGCTGGAGCGATTATGCCAGAAAACAATAAATTCAGAAATATATTTATCGAAAAAGTTGAAGACGTTTCGATCATTGTTCTTTTACCATTATTCTTCGTATTTACAGGTTTGCGTACACAAATCGGATTATTGAACGATCCTGAATTATGGAAAATTACAGGTTTGATTATTTTGGTTGCCGTAGTTGGTAAATTCTTCGGAAGTGCTTTGGCTGCCAAATTTATGGGACAAAACTGGAAAGACAGTTTAGCCATTGGAGCTTTAATGAACACGAGAGGTTTAATGGAACTCGTAGTTTTAAATATTGGTTATGATCTTGGAGTATTGTCAACCGAAATCTTTACTATGATGGTAATTATGGCATTGGTAACTACTTTTATGACTGGCCCGGCATTAGATTTTATTGGATTTATTTTCAAAGATAAAATTACAGCAGTTCAGCAAGAAATTGGAAGTAAAAGCAAATACAAGATTCTGCTTTCGTTTGCAACTCCAGAAAAAGGAAAAAAATTACTTCAAATCGCCAATAGTTTAGTTAAGAAACAAGGAGATAATTCTATCGTAACGGCAATGCATTTGTCTTTAAGTACCGAGGTGCATTCTTTTGATGTAAAAGAACATGAGCGCAAAATGCTGCTTCCGGTTGTGGAAGAATCGCAACGGTTAAATCAAAATATACTCAGTCTATTTAAGGTTTCGAATGATATAGATTCTGATATAATTGATACGGCAAATCAAGGAGAATATGATTTATTGCTGGTTGGTTTAGGACAATCTATTTTTGATGGGACTTTGCTTGGAAAAATTCTTGGATTTACCACTAGAATTGTAAATCCAGATCGTTTGATTGATAAGTTTACAGGAAAAGAAGGATTGTTTGAAAATTCTCCTTTTGATGAAAGAACGCGTCATATTATTACAAAATCTAAAATGCCGGTCGGAATTTTTATTGATAAAAATTTTGAAGAAGTCAATCAAGTTTTAATGCCTGTTTTTAGCAAAGAAGATGCTTTTTTAATTGAGTATGCTAAAAAACTAATCAATAATAATGGCTCTCAGATTACGGTTTTAGATGCCGGTGGAGAAGTGAAAAACAATCGTGAAATTCAGGAAACGATTCGTTCTATTGAGCAAATTGCACCAAATCACATTATGATTATGAATGATCGGACTCTGAAAAAAGAATTTTTAGAGAGTCAAGATTTAATGATTATCAGCTTAGATAGCTGGAAAAAATTGATAGAATCTCAAAGCATTTGGTTGAATAATTCGCCTTCAGTTTTGATTCTTAAACCATAAAGATTTAAAATTTCAATAAAAATAAAATCCCAAATTCCAATTGATTGTTGGAGTTTGGGATTTTTCTTTAAGGTAATAGTGAGTTTATTTTGCCATTCCGAGGAACGAGGAATCTTCGTAAGTAATTTAGAATTTAAATCTAAAGTCCCAAATCAAGCATATAAGAAATCTTAACTGCAATATTGTCTTCAAATCTTAATAACTGATTTGGTCCATATCTGTAGAATCCACCTAAACCAATACCTTTAAAAATTCGGTTCAACTCAATTCCTGATTCAAAAAAACCTTTATCGAGCGTTTTGTAAGTTGGGCCAACATGCTGTTCTGGATTTTCCATGCTTCCCCAAGCCATTCTGGTAACTAAAACCAATGACGGGCGAACTTTCTTCATGATTCTAATTCTATCAAAACCATGCTTAATTTGAAACATCAAATATTGGCTTGAAAAGAACTCGTTAAAAAACATCGTTTCAAAAGAGTTTCTACCTGCAAAAGTGATACGCTGAATTACCGTTTCCTTTGTTAAGTTATTCGGAGCTGTGTTGTACAAATGCGTAATAGGAACGTCGCCCATGGCATAACCTGCTTGTAAAAGCAAACTTGTTTTCTGACGGTTTAAATACTGTTTTTCGTATTCGGCTTTAAAATCTATTTTACTAAAAGTGAAATCATTATCAAAAACATTTGGAAGAGACTGCGTGTATTGAAGAGTAAATCTCGGGAACTTTTTATCGCTTTCTGTTCTTCCAGAAGGAGTCTGCATATAATTGCTAAAAGGAGCCCAAACAATAGAAAGCATTGCCGTGGTCATGATGTAGTTCGAATATAATTTTCCGTTTAAGTTGTAGAGGTAATCAAATTTCGGCTCGATATTATTTCTAGAAAGCTCTAAAACGGCTTCAGTTTTAGGAATTACTTTGGTTTGCACATTGGCACGCCATCCTGTATATTCATAAAATGTACTAATATTGATCGGACGTGGATCATAGATTTTAAAAACACGTTTGTCAACTGCAAAAACGGTACTCGCAATTTCTCGGACATCATCTGCATAATAAGCATTGAACCAAGTGTTGGTGTGTTTATCTAATAAAACCCCGCCGCCAGTACTGTATTTGAAAACACCATCTTTTGTTCCGTAAGCAGTATAAGCTTCTAATCGGAAGTTTTTAGAGAAATGATCGTTTGTAATTCCGCCTACGCCAAGACGAAAACCTTCATAATTATTATAACTTATAATCTTTTTCAAATCCAAATCGATAGGGCCAATCGGGTAGAAGCCATTAATGATTTTTCGTCCAATTCCTAAGCGTTTTTCGATTCGATTTCGAATAGAAAGACTGTCTAGCAATTGATATGTTTTTTGGCTTTTTAAATCAAGATTTTCCTTTCGGTAAGCTTCCCAGAAACTTTCTGGTTTTTTGGCCGCATCGTCTTTAATTTCGATATAAAGCGAAGGATCTTTTATCGGGTTATTGGTATTCACGCGAACATCAAAACTATTGCTTTCAGAAAGTAAATAAGTGAAATCTGAAGCCACTTTTTTTCTTTGTTCGAAATTCTCCTCAATATCTCCATCAAATTGAATTGTACCACCTAAAATTCGAATATCATCTTCATTTTTACCTTTTACAATTTTAAAAGTGGTATTACTCTGAAACCATATTTTTTCTTTCGGAATATATTCAAACTCGTGAATTCCGCTAATGTCCAAAACGCCTTTTATACGCATTACAGCTTTCGCGATAGCAAAATTTTCTTTATCGATATATAAAACCCCTTCTAAACCAGAAGCTCTATGGTTTGATTTATTTTTAAAGTAAATCATGTAAGTGTCGCGACCTTTTACGCTAACAGTGTCTAAGAGTTTGTAATTATAATTTAAAGGCGCATTTTTCGAAATCGGATTTTCGTATTTAGTTTCGAATAATTCATATTTAGAATCGTAAATCGAAATGGATTGAAGGTTGAAAGCCAGAACTTCATAAATAGGCTGTTTGAAACCTGCTATTTTGGTTCCCAGAACTGTTTCTTTTAGCTTATTGTTTCCAAACTGATATTGAGAAACTTTCTCCGTTTGAAACAAATGCTGTTTGCTTACAATTTCTTTAAACTTATAATCGGAAGAATCGATGTTTATGATTTTCTTTTTTAAGTCTTTATAAGCGCCAGAAGTATCAATTCGGCCGTCAATAGAATCGGGATTGGCAGTTACAATAAGTTTGTTGTAGGTTTTATATTCAAAATTATTGAGCTTTTTCTGCGGATCGTTTGTCAATTTATTAGCAATAACTTTTTTGATAATTGTTAAAGCAGGATTTTCATTAGAAACAACAACTTCTTTTAAGTCATCTGTCTGTTGCAAAAGCGAAACAGCATAATAGGTTTTGCTATTCAGCAAAGCCATTGTTTTGGTTTTAAAACCAATATAAGAAACCGTTAGTGTTGTTGCAGAAGAACTAATTTTGAAAATAAATTTCCCATCAATATCTGTAATCGTGTTATTGTTTTCTGAGGTAGTAATGGTGGCAAACGGAAGAGGTTTGTTGTTTGAATCGGTTACGATTCCGTTTATTTGAATTTGCGCTTGAAGAGTAAGCGTAAAAAACAAAGTCAAAAAACAAAATAGCTTCATACAGAATGATATAGTTTCAGAAACGAAAAGAATTTAATTTTCGTATGCAAAAATAGCAATAAAAAAATCCGTCTGGCACAATAAACCAAACGGATTTTTTATTTAATATCAATCTAAAGGTTATACCTTCATGATTTCAGCTTCTTTTGCAACTAATAACTCATCAATTTTTTTGATGAAAGCGTTTGTTAAGTTCTGAACTTCTTCTTCTGCAGATTTACAGATATCTTCTGAAGTTCCTTCTTTCTCTAATTTTTTGATATCAGTATTAGCATCTTTACGAGAGTTACGAATACCAATTTTAGCATCTTCAGCTTCAGATTTAGCTTGTTTAGCCAAATCGCGACGACGCTCTTCTGTTAAAGGCGGTACGCTGATGATCACCATATCACCATTGTTCATTGGGTTAAAACCAATGTTAGCGATCATGATAGCTTTTTCAATTGCTTGCAGCATATTTTTTTCAAATGGCTGTAATGTAATTGTTCTAGCATCTGGAACACTGATTTTAGATACTTGAGAAAGCGGCGTTGCAGATCCGTAATAATCTACAAAAACACCTCCAAGCATAGCTGGAGAAGCTTTCCCTGCACGAATATTAAGAAATTCTTTCTCTAAGTGTGCAATAGTACCATTCATTGATTCCTCAGTACTTTCTAAAATAAAGTCTATTTCTTCAGTCATTTTTTTTTGTTTTCAGTTTTCATTCTCAGTTTTCAGCAAAAGTCGGTATGCGACTGTAAACTGTTACTGACGACTATATATTTACTACAGTTCCGATATTTTCGCCTTCGCAGATTTTCAAAAGGTTTCCGATTTTATTCATATCAAAAACAACGATTGGCAATTTATTTTCTTGGCTTAATGTAAAAGCAGTTGTGTCCATTACATTTAATCCTTTTTTAAGGACGTCGTCAAAAGAGATAAAATCAAATTTCACTGCAGAAGCATTTTTCTCTGGATCAGAATCGTAAACACCATCAACACGAGTTCCTTTAAGGATAACATCAGCATTGATTTCGATACCTCTTAAAACTGCTGCTGTATCTGTTGTAAAATATGGATTTCCAGTTCCGGCACCAAAAATTACAATTCTACCTTTTTCAAGGTGGCGGTCAGCTCTTCTTTTAATGTATGGTTCTGCAATAGATTCCATTTTCAAAGCCGTCTGCAGACGCGTTTTCATTCCCTTATCTTCAAGAGCGCCTTGCAAAGCCATTCCGTTAATAACAGTTGCAAGCATTCCCATGTAATCTCCTTGCACTCTGTCCATTCCTGAGCTTGCTCCGGCAACGCCTCTAAAAATATTTCCTCCTCCAATAACAATAGCAATTTCTACTCCTTTGTCGTGAATCTGCTTGATTTCATCAGCATATTCGCCTAATCTTTTCGGGTCAATACCGTATTGTAAATCACCCATTAGGGCTTCGCCGCTAAGTTTTAGAAGAATCCTTTTATATTTCATGTGTGTGTTGCGTTAATTTGTGCAAATATAGACATATTCTGATTTTTAAAAATAATGTTTGCAAAAAATTAATTGCTACTACAATTTTAGGTTTAAAACGGCTTTACAGTTATTTAATTTAAATCTGATAAATGTCATTTCTCCGTCATTTGAAAAATTTGTATTTTTATTGTATCCTAAAAGCGAAACAAATATGAAAAGCATCGTAGCCAAAGCATTATTTAATAGTCATCCTTATGTTGAATATAGAAAAATAGTAACCGATTTATTGTCTGAAGGGAAATCAACAGGAAACGAACAATCAGAAAGTCTTACCAATTATTCTAAATTGAATGAAGCTCGAATGAACAGATTGGAGAAAACAATGACCGTTTCTGATGAGATTGCAACTAAACTTCAAAACTTGGACAATCATTATATTTGGTTAGTTCTTTCAGAAGGCTGGTGCGGAGATGCAGCGCAAATTCTTCCAATTTTAAATAAAATGGCTTTGGCTTCCAATAAAAAAGTTGAACTCAGAATTGCATTTCGCGATGAAAATGATGATTTGATGAATCATTATTTAACTAATGGAGGAAGAGCAATTCCGAAAATAATTGTTATTTGTAAAGAAGCCGGAATTGTGCGTGCCGATTGGGGACCAAGACCAAAAGGCGCAACCGAATTAATGGCAAAACACAAAAGAGAAGTTGGCGCAATCGATGAGAAAATAAAAACCGATTTGCAGTTATGGTACTTAGCAGATAAAGGAATTTCAGTTCAGGAAGAATTAGTCGAAATTATGGAAAACATCAAGTATAATCGCCTTTAATCGGATTAATTCGTTGATAAACAGATATTTTGTTAATAAAATTGTCTTAAAGTCTTTTTGACTTCAATATATTTTTGTAACTTAGTAAAACTAATCCCACATCTATTATAACTTTCAGATTTACTCTTTTTATTGGTGTTTATTTAATGTTTAATAATTAAAATACACTATTATGAAAAAGTTATTCGAAAGGTTTTATGATTTCTTCTCTACATTTTTATTTGGAGGAAAGAATGTGCCTCACTATTGAATTTAAGTAAGTATGAAATAAAATTACTTATTTAAGAAAGAGCCTGGCACATTACTATATAAAAAAGTAATGTGCTTTTTTATTTTAAGCTTTCTTCAAATAAAGTAATATCGATCGCATTTTTCACATCGTAATCGCCAATTTTAGTTCGGCGTAAAACAGTTAAATGCGAACCAGAATTCATTGCTTTTCCGAAATCGTAAGCTAGAGAACGAATGTATGTTCCTTTAGAACAAACCACTCTAAAATCTATTTCTGGCAATGCAATTCTTGTAATTTCAAATTCGTGAATCGTAGTTTTTCTGCTGGCAATTTCTACCGTTTCACCTGCACGTGCGTGTTCGTATAAACGAACGCCATCTTTTTTAATAGCAGAAAAAATAGGTGGTTTCTGGTCGATTTCGCCTAAAAATTGTTTTACCGTTTCATGAATCAAAGCTTCGTCAATATGTTCTGTTAGGAAGGTTTGATCGATTTCGGTTTCTAAATCGTAAGATGGAGTAGTGGCTCCAATATAAAATGTACCCGTATATTCTTTTGCCTGACCTTGAAGCTCTGCAATTCTTTTAGTGAATTTTCCTGTACAGATTAATAAAAGTCCAGTCGCTAATGGATCTAAAGTTCCTGCGTGTCCAATTTTGAACTTTTTTGGAAGTCCAACTTTATTAATTAAAAGGTATTTTAATTTATTGACAGCTTGAAATGAACTCCATTTTAAAGGTTTGTCAATCAATAAAACCTGACCTTCTAAATATTCTTCGGGTGTCATTATATAATAGTAAGCGGATGAATGAAAAAGTGAATCAATAATAAAATGATTCCAGCAATAATTCGGTAATAACCAAAAACTTTGAATCCGTTTTTAGTCAAAAATCCGATGAAAGTTTTTATTGCTAAAAGCGCTACGGCAAAAGCAACAATATTTCCGATAACAAGCATATTTACTTGGTCGTGAGACAATTCGAATCCAGCTTTGTAATAGTCGTAACATTTTTTTGCAGTTGCTCCTAACATAGTTGGAACGGCTAAGAAAAATGAAAATTCTGCAGCTGTAGTTCTTGATAATTTTTGAGACATACCTCCAACAATACTAGCTCCGCTTCGAGAAACTCCAGGAATCATAGCAATACATTGAAATAATCCAATTTTGAAAGCTTGCAAATAACTGATTTCTTGAGAGGTTTCAGCTGTATTTGGATTGTTAAACCATTCGTCAACTTTCAATAAAATAATTCCTCCAATTAAAAGAGAAACCGCAACCGTTACTGGATTTTCTAATAAACCATCAATAAAATCGCTTAGCAATAATCCTAAAACAACTGCTGGAATGAAAGCGACTAAAAGTTTAAAGTAAAAATCAAAAGTTTGAAAGAAACGTTTGAAGTATAAAATTACAACCGAAAGTATCGCGCCAAGCTGAATTACAATGGTAAAAAGTTTAGTGAAATCATCATGAGCGATTCCAAAAAATGAAGAGGCAATAATCATGTGACCTGTTGAAGAAACAGGCAAAAACTCTGTAATTCCTTCAATAATGGCAAGAACAATAGCTTGTAATGTGTTCATTTAGAATTTTAGATTTCAGATTTTAGATTTCAGATTGCCCTTCGACTTCGCTCAGGGGGACAAATGATCTTAAATCTATTTTATTTATTTTGATTTTTTAAATATAGAATAAATCGTGATTCCGAAACCGATTAAAACAGTTGTTGGTGCTAAACGAATACGTCTAAAGCTAAAAATGTCTTCATTAAAAACATTTGGATCTTTACTTCCTCCACCAGACATTAAAATAAATCCAAGTGCTATAACCGCAATTCCGATTAAAAGGATTTTATAATTAATGCCGTCAAAAAGGAATTCTTGTTTTTGAACTTGTTGTTCTTTATTGTTGTCTTTCATTTTTTATTTTTTAACTGTAAACTATAAACTGCGACTGTATACTTTTAGTAAAGATCGTCTGTTCTTAAATTCAAGAAACGTTGTGTTGCAAAATGCGTACTAACCCAAGTAATTAAAACTCCCAATCCGAAAACGGCAACCAAAACTAAACCAGTTAAAGCTTTGTCTTCTAGAATTCCTAAACCAGGGAAATTAGTGTCTACATATAGTAAAAGTGCGATTAAAGCAATAATTGCCAAACCAGCACCAAGCATTCCAAGTTTTATGCTTCGCATTACAAATGGCTTACGAATAAACGCTTTTGTAGCGCCAACCATCTGCATGGTTTTGATGATAAAACGATTTGAATGTATTGATAAACGAAGTGAACTATTGATTAATAAAACAGCAATTACAGTTAAGAAACCGCTGATAATTAAAATCCACATACTTACTTTTCTAATATTGTCGTTTACCAGATTTACCAATTGTTTGTCGTAAACAATATCTGAAATCATAGCGTTTTTGCGAAAGTTACTTTCAATCTTAACGATGCTGTCTCTTTCTACATAGTCTGCTTTTAAGTGAATGTCGTATGAATTCAATAACGGATTTTCTCCCAAAAAGGTTAAGAAATCTTCTCCGATAATATCAGTATGCTCTTTCGCTGCTTTTTCTTTCGTTACATAAACAAAAGATCTCGCAAAAGGAGCTCTTTTAAGTTCAGTGTTAAATGCTTTGATAATACTGTCGTTTGCTTCATTTTTGAAGAAAACCGTCATGGCGATTTTTTCTTTAAAATCGTCGGCCAATTGTTTAGAATTAATGATGAATAATCCTAGTACTCCCAAAAGGAATAAAACCAAGAATACACTTAATACTACCGAAAAATAAGAGGAAATTAACCTGCGTTTTTGAAATTTATCAAAGTTAGAACTCATAGTCTGCTTAAATTATGTGGTAAAAATAATAAAGAATTTCTTTATTTAAAGTTAATAACAAACTTTTATACTATAAATGTACGATTCCCGATGGAATAAAAAGTTAGTTTTAATTGTAAAAAAGTAAAATTAACCGCAAAGTGCGCAAAGATTTTTTCAATTCGAGTGATTTGTAAAAACGCAAAGTTCGCAAAGCTTTCGAATAAAAGCTTTGCGAACTTTGATAAGTGTCAGTAGAAAAAAACTTAGTATCTCAGAATCTTAGAACCTTGAAAAAAACTATTTAAAAAAACGAAGTGTCACAAAAAAGTTACGTCCTTCTTCTGGATAACCTTCTACAAGACTATAATTTCTATCGAAAATATTATTTAGACCAGCGTCAAGACTGAAATTTTTAGAAATTTTTCCTGAAGCATATAGATTTAGAAGTGTATAATCTGGAACTCTTGCGCCATAACTTGTGCTAAAACGTGGCGAATTAAATTCTGCATTAGCAATTAATCGAAGAATTTTAATCGGACTATATTCTAAAGTTCCCATTACTTTCGTGTTCGGAACGTCTGTAAAATGAATATTTGGATTCGTGATGTTTTTTCTTTCGATGTACGTATAATTCAAATTCAGCGATAGATTGTCTAAAATAGTATAATTTAACTGCGCTTCGATTCCTTTATAATCGGCTTCGCCAAAATTCTGCATTTGCGATTTTCCTGGTTCAACATTGCTTACGCTCAAAATAGCATCTGAAAGCGAACTGTAGAAAAGCGCTGTTTGAAAAGTGATTTTCTCGAAAAGACTTGCCGTATAATTCAATTCGTAATTAATGGCTTTTTCAGGTTTTAAATCCGGATTTGGGATCGCAGTTCCCATTCTATAAGAATATCGGTCTTTGATAGTTGCAAATCTAGTTTTCTGAGAAACGGTCGCGCCCAGTTTTTGGTCTTTATTTAATTGATAGAAAAATCCAACTTGCGCATTAAAAGCATCACTTGCTCCCGCATCTGGAAAATCTGAAATTGCTTTTGTCGTACTGTTGTAATCTTCGGCTTCATTGTTTTTTCGAATGTTGTAACTAATTCCTGGAATTACAGTAAATTTTGAACTGACTTTGTAAACATCTTCAATTCCAATTAAAACGGTATTGTCTATAAAATGACGAACGGGCTCGCCAAGATTATTTTCTCTATGAACATCTTCTTTAAAATGAAAAGCAATTTTTAAATCATTTTTCGGAATTATTTTGGTGTTATATTCTAAGTTTCCTCCAAAAGTATAGTCGTTGTAAATGCTTTGAAAAGCATACGGTCTTGTTTGTGTCGAATAAGTGGCGTCGTCGTAACTGTTTAGTGTATTGTTAAATCGGTCAAAATATAATCTCGTTTTGAAACTGTTTTTATCATCAAAAGCAGAATTCGAAATAAAATAAAAACTTTCTTTATCCCAGTTTGGCCATTGCCAGTAACGAGGTCTTAGCAAAAGTGAATTTTGTGTGTCATAACCCGTATAAACTGGATTTCCTTTTTCGCCTTGCTGATTGATGTAGCCAATTGCATATTCGCTTTTTTCATTCGGAGTCCATCCAACTTTGAAGCTAATTTTTTGATCTGTTCGATACGAATTATCTCTTTGTCCGCCGTTTTCATTTGCTGTCGGAATAAAATTCGAAGACATTCTGGTAGAATTTCGATCTAAATAAGAGAAACCTCCTTGAAAATAAAATTTCCCAATGTTCGAACCAATATTTACATTTCCTCGATAACCATTTTCGTTAATCATTCCTAAAGAACCATCGTATTCCAATTTTTTAGAAGGCTTTCTAGAAACCAAATTGATTGCGCCTCCAAGCGAATTTGGGCCATAAAGCACAGATGAAAATCCTTTTGAAACATCGACTGCGGCCAAATCAAAAGTGGTAAATCTCGCCAAATCTACATAACCATCATAAGGAACATAAACTGGAATTCCGTCCATATAAACGGGAACTTGTCTTAAATCGAAACCACGAATGGAAACCATAGATTCATTTCTTGGTCCAGAAGCCGTTAAGCTAACTCCAGGCAACATATTCAAAGCTTTTGAAACCTCCATTTTGTTTTGAGATTCCATAGCTTTTGAAGTTATTCGGTTTAAAGTGTCTTTATTTTGATGATTGGTAATAACGACTTCTCCAAGATTAAAGACGTTTGAAATTTTGAGCGAATCTGCGGTTTTTGAATTGTTTTGCTGTGCAAATCCGATGAGCGGAAAGAGCAGAAAGACTAATAATTTTGGTTTCATAAAAATAGTTTTTTCAGTATGTTTTAAAATGAATACTGCTGGTTGAAAATAGATTTATTGATTATTGCTTTTTTAAATTTTACGTGTTTCCCAAACAAGAGACAAATAATATAATCCGCCAATCGATGGTCCGCCAAGAATTGATGTGTAAGGTTTGTTGAGAATGTTTGTTCCACCCAATTTAGCAGAAATTCCTTTTTTGAAAGCGTAATTTACCTGCGCATCCATTGTCCAATAAGCAGGAACGGTTCCGCTAACCAAGAAAGAAACATAATCAAAGTTGTTTTGATAACGTGCCGTTACACTTGCACCAAGATTTTTCCAGATATTTTGAGCCATTAAAGTTCCGTTTACGTTAAATTCGGGCGTGTTGAAACCGTCTTCTAAACCGTCTTTATCGTCAGTTCGATCTAGTTTAGTGTACGTTAAATTCGTCAACGCACTGAAAGTCTGATCAAATCGATACCTTAAACCTAAACTTCCTCCGTAATTGTAAATTTTACTTTTAGAATTGGTCCATAAACGATAGCGGTTTTGTGTGTTTCTGGAATACAAAGACGTCGGAATCAAGTTTGGATCTTGCGTATTCGGAATGCTGGCTTCAACTTGAGCAATGAAATTTTTGTAAGAGTTGTAATAGAAATCGGCATCAATAAAAAGGTTTTTGTTTAATGCCATTCCTCTAAAACCAACTTCAAACGATTTTACAAATTCAGGTTCCAAATACGTGTACGGATTTTTCTGAATCGTATTTTTATTTTTTTCAATGGCTTGCGCCTGAGTCAAACCAAGTGTATTGACGTCGCTGTTAACTTGCGCCTGAAATTTATCGATTGAAGCTTTGGTAAAAGAATTTTCAAAAACACCATCAGACATAATTCTTAGACCTCCAACGCGTTTTACTCCACCTGAATTCACATTCGAAAATCCTTCAAAAATACTTGGAAAACGATAACCGTTTTGGTAAGAAGCTCTAAAATTCAGACTTTCTTTTGGAGAATAAACCGCTGTAAATTGAGGGGTGAATTTTGCATCAAAATAATCGGCTTTGTCCATTCTGACAGTTGCGCCTAAACGTAATTTATCAGAGAAAAAATCTTTGGTCACTTGCGTGAAAGCGCCAGTTTTTTGATACGTCAGATTTTCATCAGCATGAACGGGATTAATGAAATAATTTCCGTCTGGAACAATAATATAATTTCTGTAATCGACACCGCTCAACAATTTAGCATCGATTTTTTCGAAAAAAGAAACAAAAGCTTTATCCCAATTGATCAATCCTTCGCCATGAACTAAAGTCGATTTTACGCGAAGTGCCGCGCCAATATCCCAATTGTTGATGTCGATTAATTCTGCTTTTTTGGTTTCATAAGCTTCAGTTCCAGGTAAAAATCTCCCAGCATCAGATTGTGTTCTGGCCATTCTGTGCGCATCGGCAATACTTGCTCCACCCGCAACAGCATTTTTATAAGCTGTGCTATAATCGGCAAACCATTTATCATCCGATTTATAAGCGCGATCCATGTTTTCTGCCAAAGAACGCATGTTGTATGAATCTCCAGTATTTTCAGTCGTTGCATAAGCTTTCACTTGAAAAATCGGCGTATGATAATCGGCAGCAAATTGATTTAAAGTATAATTGTCCAATCTAAATCGGTTCGAACGCTGATAAATCGTATTGATAAGAGCAGTTTTATAAGTTACAGAAAGTTCATGATCTTTTTTTGGACGAAAATACAAGCCTAAATCTGCTTTGTAGTTTTTAATTCCATAATCTGAAATGTCAGTTTCGCGATAACCTGTTCTGGCAACAACATAATTTTTGCCATTCAGATTTAATGTTTTACGGTTTGCCGATTCATTTCCGTAACCGTTTACTTCATCATAAGCAGGATTATCTGCTCCAAATAAACCAGTTGAAGCGTTGGCGTTTGGTGCTAAATCGGTTCTGTCATCGGCAACCCAATCTGTTCCGCCAGTTGTCGAAGCATTCACTTTAAAAGCAAATTTTTCGCTTAGCACTTTGGCAAATCTCATATTAAACTGAGAGTATATTTTTGGCGAAAATCGATCCACATTGCCAACATGATTGACACCTGTCAATTGCTGAATACTCACGCCTTCATACTCAAAAGGATTTTTGGTTTGAATATTTGCCAAACCGTTAATAGCGTTCATTCCGTAAAGTGCGGCTGCAGTTCCGGGAATAATTTCGATTTTGTCAATATCCAAATCATTTGCGCCAAGTGCATTTGCAATTGGTGCTCCAAGATGTGGAGCCTGATTGTCGATTCCATCTACTAATTGAGCAAATCTCACGTTGGTAGAATTGGCAAAACCTCTTGTATTGATGACTTTAAACCCCAAACTTGGCGTAATAATCTGAACGCCTTTTACATTTTCGAGCGCTTCATAAATGCTTGGCGATCCCATTGCTTTGGCTTCCGCCGATTTTAACTGTTCGATACTAATAGGGGAATGCATTAATTTTTCAGAACGGCGTGATGCTGTAATGACAATTTCGTTCAATTCTTCTTTTTTAATGCTGTCCCGTATTTTCGTGTTTTGGACTTGAGAAAAACTTTTAAGGCCTATAAAAACAAAAATTAAATACAGTTTTTGGTTCATGGTTTTTGGCTGTTAATTTCAGTATGTTTTAAAATGAATACTGATGGTTGAAAAAATGGTTTTTTGGTTAGTTGTTTTTTTTATAAATAAATTGAGTTTAAAATTTTAAATTTTGGGTTTCTTTCTGAGCAAAATCTTTAATTCGTTTTTCGACCTCATAAAAAACTTCGATAGCTTTTTCTCCAGCTTCGGTCAACTTTGCGCCACCACCGCCTTTTCCGCCCAATAATTTTTCTACTAATGGTTTTTCTGCACGCTGATTCATTTCTTCAACCAATTGCCAAGCCTGACGATACGCCATTTTCATTTCTTTCGCAGCATTCGTAATCGATCCCGTTTTCTTGATGTTTTCAAGAAGCCAGATTTTTCCAATTCCGAGAAATGCACCTTCGGCTTCTTCAATCCAAACACGGACTTCAATCGAATATTTTTTATTGCTGCTCATTTAATTATTGCTTATTTGTAAAAATAGCTAATTTTTGTAAAATGATTCTCTCATTATATTGAAAGATAATCTAAAAACAATTTAAAACTACGTAATATTAATGCAAACATAAGTATTTTTACGTAATTTGAAATACGTAATTTGTTATTTTATTTGTTTGTCAATGAAATAGCTTTGGTACAATGCGCAATAAATGTAAATTTGCGCCATAATTCACAAAGTGAGAAAACCTTAGAGCCTTTGTCACTTTGCAACTTTGAACCTTAAAAAATGAAATACAATCCAAACGAAATAGACGCCAAATGGCAGAAGTATTGGGCAGAAAATGAAACTTTTGCTGCCAAAAACAATTCTGAAAAACCGAAGCATTATGTTTTAGACATGTTTCCTTATCCGTCAGGAGCAGGACTGCATGTTGGGCATCCGCTGGGTTATATTGCTTCAGATGTTTATTCTCGTTTCAAAAGACACCAAGGATTCAATGTTTTACACCCGATGGGATACGATAGTTTCGGATTGCCAGCAGAGCAATATGCAATTCAAACAGGTCAACGTCCAGAAGATACAACTCGCGTAAATATTGACGGTGGAGTAGATAAAGAAGGAAAACAAATCGCTGGTTACAGAAAACAATTAGATAAAATCGGATTCTCTTTTGACTGGGGACGTGAAGTTCGTACCTCAAATCCGGATTATTACAAACATACACAATGGATCTTTATTCAATTGTTCAATTCTTGGTACAATAAAAATTCAGATAAAGCCGAAGATATTTCGACTTTGGTTTCCATTTTTGAAAAAGAAGGAAATGCAAATGTAAACGCAGTTTCGGATGAAAATATTATTGCTTTTTCGTCAAGCGAATGGAACTCGTTTTCGGATGACGAACAAGAAAAAATATTACTTCAATACAGATTAACATATTTGGCAGAAACAGAAGTAAACTGGTGTCCTGGTTTAGGAACTGTTTTGGCAAATGATGAAATCGTAAACGGAGTTTCTGAGCGTGGAGGCTTTCCTGTTATAAGAAAAAAAATGACACAGTGGAGCATGAGAATTTCTGCTTATGCCGAACGTTTGCTTGATGGCTTAAATTCAATTGATTGGAGTGAATCGATCAAAGAATCACAAAGAAACTGGATTGGAAAATCAGTTGGGGCGATGGTTACTTTTAAAGTGAAAAATCACGACGAAGTAATTGATGTATTTACTACAAGACCTGATACTATTTTTGGAGTAACGTTTATGACTTTAGCGCCAGAGCATGATTTGGTTGCGAAAATTACAACTCCAGAACAAAAAGCAGAAGTTGAAGCGTATATCGAAAAAACTTCGAAACGTTCTGAGCGTGAGCGTATGGCTGATGTAAAAACTATTTCTGGAGTATTTACTGGAGCTTATGCTGAGCATCCGTTCACAAAAGAACCAATTCCGGTTTGGATTGGAGATTATGTTTTGGCAGGTTACGGAACAGGAGCGGTTATGGCGGTTCCTTGCGGTGACGAAAGAGATTATGCTTTTGCTAATTTCTTTAAAGGTCAAAACGGAATGCAGGAAATCAAAAATATCTTCGCAAATGTGGATATTTCTGAAGCTGCTTACGGATCAAAAGACAACGTTGAAATCGCAAATTCTGATTTCTTAAACGGATTAAATTATAAAGAAGGAACTAAAAAAGCAATCGCTAAACTAGAAGAAATTGGTCAGGGAACTGGAAAAACTAATTACCGTTTGCGTGATGCTGTTTTCTCTCGTCAGCGTTATTGGGGTGAGCCATTCCCAGTTTATTATGTGAATGGACTTCCAAAAATGATTGATGCTCAACACTTGCCAATTATTTTGCCAGAAGTGGAGAAATATTTGCCAACTGAAGACGGATTGCCACCATTAGGGAACGCTGCAGTTTGGGCTTGGGATACTAACCAAAACAAAGTTGTGAATACTGATTTGGTTGACAATGTTTCGATTTTTCCTTTAGAATTAAACACAATGCCAGGTTGGGCAGGAAGTTCATGGTATTGGATGCGTTACATGGACGCGCACAACGAAAATGAATTTGCAAGCAAAGAAGCTTTGGCTTACTGGGAAAGTGTAGATTTATACATCGGAGGAAGTGAGCACGCAACAGGTCACTTATTGTATTCTCGTTTCTGGAACAAATTCTTGAAAGATAAAGGTTTGGCTCCAACTGAAGAGCCATTCAAAAAACTGATCAATCAGGGAATGATTTTAGGAACGACGGCTTATGTTTATAGACTTAACTTTGATGATTATACAGAAAGCATCGGAAATGCAATAGCAGAAATTAAATTTAGCGATGCAGAAAAAGAAAAGGTACAGGAGTTTGTAGAAAAATATAGCAACAAAGTTTTTATTTCTTTAAATTATGGAAAAAGTGCCCTATTTCCTTCTGGCGATTTTGGTAAAGGAGAATTGATAATTTCTTCTTTTTTTCCAGATATTGATGATGCATTGAAATTGAAATTTCCTGATTATGCAGACATAATTAGTAATGGTGTATCTTTTAACATTGTTAAAATTAGAACAGATGTTAATTTTGTAAATGCTTCTGATGAATTAGATATTAATAAATTTAAAAATTGGCGAGAAGAGTATAAAAATGCGGAATTTGTTTGCGAGGAAAACGGAAAATACATTGTAGGTCGTGAGGTTGAGAAAATGTCAAAATCATACTATAATGTGGTAACTCCAGATGATATTTGCGCAGAATATGGTGCTGATACATTGCGTTTATACGAAATGTTCTTAGGCCCATTAGAGCAAGCAAAACCTTGGAATACGGCTGGAATTTCAGGAGTTTTTGGTTTCCTTAAAAAATTATGGAGATTGTATTTTGATGATAATGGTTTAATCGTAAACAACGACGAACCAACAAAAGACAACTTGAAATCGTTACACAAAACAATCAAAAAAGTAGCAGAAGATATCGAGAATTTCTCTTTCAATACTTCGGTTTCTCAGTTTATGATTTGTGTAAACGAATTGTCTTCTCAAAATTGTCATTCAAGAGCGATTTTAGAGCCTTTAGCAATTTTGGTTTCGCCATACGCTCCGCACATTGCTGAAGAATTATGGTCGCAATTAGGACACACAACGTCAATTTCTGATGTTGCGTTCCCAATTTTTGAAGAAAAACATTTAGTTGAAACTAATAAAGAATATCCAGTTTCTTTCAACGGAAAAATGCGTTTCACAATCGAATTGCCTTTGGATTTAACCAAAGAACAAATCGAAGAAATCGTTATGAAAGACGAAAGAACTCAAAAACAATTAGACGGTAGAACACCAAATAAAGTGATTATTGTTCCTGGAAAAATCATCAATTTGGTTGGCTAACCAAATAAATTCCATCCCGATAGCTATCGGGATTAAATCCCAAATTCCAATTTTACGATTGGAGTTTGGGATTTTTTTTTCGCCACGAATTGTACTAATTTCCACAAATTAAATTCGAGCCATTCGTGAAATTCGTGGCAAAAACTTTGCGTCCTTGCGCCTTTGCGAGCAAAAAACTTCGCGGTATTTGCGGTTAAAAACACCCGCAAACATTGGGATTTGGAATTTTTTTATTGAAATTTTAAATTCCGTTGTAACATTTTAATAGTTGTCGTATCAAAAGCACGGATCCGATTTAATTAACAACTTAAAACTATTAAAAATGAAAAAGTATATCATCTTAATTATTGCATTTTTATTCTCAGCTTTATGCTTAAATGTTTTCGGACAAACCAAACAATTTCCGTTTGAAGTTTTAAAAACTGGAAGCGGAGAACAATCCATTATTTTTATTCCTGGTTTTGCATCTTCTGGTGATGTTTGGAACGAAACCAGAGCAACATTCGAAAATGAATTTACTTGTTACACGCTTACAATGGCAGGTTTTGCTGGAAGAAAACCACAACCGAATGCTTCGTTCGAGAACTGGAAAACTGGAATTGCCAATTATATCAAAGACAATAATATTCAAAAACCAATTTTAATCGGTCACAGTATGGGCGGCGGATTAGCGCTTGCTGTTGCGGCAGATTTTCCAGATTTGATTAGTAAAATTGTGGTTGTAGATGCAATTCCTTGTCTAGCAGCTTTAAACGATCCAACTTTTAAATCCAAGATAAATAACGATTGTTCGGGAGCTGTAAACCAGATGACGGGAATGAGCAATGATCAATTTTATGATATGCAAAAAAAGACGATGCCAAGCCTTTTAGCAGATACATCAAAGTTGGATATGGTGGTAGATTGGAGTGTGAAATCAGATCGAACAACTTTTGGGCAGATGTATTGCGACTTTTTCAATATTGATTTAAGAGAAAGAATCGCACAGATTAAATGTCCAGCATTAATTTTATTAGAATCTTATTTTATAAATTTAAAACCAGCTATCGAAGGGCAGTATAAAAACTTAAAAACTGCTAATTTTCAATATGCTACAGCTGGTCTTCATTTTATTATGTACGATGACACCGCTTGGTATTTAGGGCAATTAAGCACTTTTTTAAAATAGTAAGAATGGAATTTGAACAAATCTACAAAACGTATTGGGATCGAATTTTCAGGCTTTGCATGGGTTTTGTGAACGATTACGATGTTGCACAAGATTTAGCTCAGGAAACGTTTATAATTGTCTGGCAAAAGCTGAAAACTTTTAGAAACGAGTCATCACTTGGAACTTGGATTTTTAGAATTGCTTCCAATAATTGCTTGAGACAAATTGAAAAACAGAAACGTTTTCCAAAATCAGAACTTCCCATTCATCTTTCAGAAGAAAAACAAACTTCAATAGAACCTCAGATTCAATTCTTGTATAAATGTATTGCTGAGCTTCCAGAAACCGATCGTATCATTATTTCGTTAGAATTAGAAGATATCAAGCAAACGGAAATTGCAAAAATCGTCGGACTTTCTGAAGCGAATGTTAGAGTGAAAATTCACAGAATTAAAGAAAAACTGACTCAAAAATTTAAAGAAAATGAACAACGATAGCCATATAGATTTTAAAGATTTATGGAAAAAACAATCCGTAAGTCAGCCAGACATGAACGATTTGCTGGCGCGATTAAGTAAGTTTAAAAAAACGGCTTTGCGCTGTTTGTGGTTAACTAATATTACGCTTTTGGCAACAAGTGCTCTTATAATTTTTATTTGGATCTATTTTCAGCCTCAGTTTATTTCTACTAAAATAGGAATCGTGCTTACCATTCTTGCTATGCTGGTTTATGTATTTGTTTATAATAAATTGTTGAGCGATTATAAAGACGTCGATTCTACGCATAACAATCAAGAGTATTTGCAGAAATTGATTTTAATTAAAAAGAAACAGCAGTTTTTACAAACCAAAATGATGAGTTTTTATTTTATCGTACTTACACTTGGCATTTGTTTATATCTGTATGAATATGCGAGCAGATTGAGTCTTGCAGGAGCGAGCTTGATGTACGGAATAACATTGTTTTGGATGCTTTTTAATTGGTTTTACCTTCGTCCAAAGCAAGTCAAAAAACAGCAAGATAAAATAGATAGTCTAATTGGAAAATTTGAAGAGGTTAGCAGTCAATTAAACGAATAAAAAAAAGCTTCGTGAAAAACGAAGCTTTTTTACCAAAAACAAAAAAATTTAAATTCTAAATTTTTAATTAATTATTGTCCAAAAACAAAAGATCCTGGAGCTGCTACAATAATTCCATCATTAGTTGCTGTTGCAGTAGTTTCTTTTTGAACTTTTCCTCCAACAATAATCTTAACAGTTAAAGTTTGACCTGGAGTTCCACCGTGTCCACTTACTGTAATTCCTCCTCCATAAGTATCTGCAGAAGCTGTGAACTCTTTACTCCAAGGCAATGAAGTAATATCTACGTTTTGTCCGCTATTTCCAGATTCAATGTAGTTCGCGCTAAGTGTTCCAGAGTAATTACCAGTCACTTCATATTTTATATCTCTTGAGCTAGATCCTTTATCGTCATTATCACTGCTACAAGAAACTGCTGTAAAAGCTAGAGTCAATACAATTGCTAAAGTTTTCAAAATTGATTTCATAATATATTCTTTTGATTAATATTCAGATATATAACAAAATTAGTTTCTTAGTCTTGAGAGGTCAATACCTGATAAAGTGTATTTTTTTTTACCTGATATCAGGTAAAAGCAAGCAATTTCTTTTTGAAAGTCGTTAAGCTTTAATAACTTTGAGTAAATGCCCAGATTTATGAAGAAACTCTACGCCTACTTATTTTTTTTATTTTTCACTGCAATTTCGCATTCACAAGTAATTCTTTCATTAGATGACGATTCTGTTTATATTGACAGTATTGTTAAAATCACAAAAAACACAAAATCGGACAGTGTCAAAAGTTTGAATAGTTTCAGATTGTCAAAACTATTTTTGATGGCTCAAGACGCTAAAAAATCGAAAGAATATCTTGAACAAGCAAATCGTTTAAAAGTTAAGTTTCCTTTTTTGAGAGACGCTTCTATTTTTTATAATGCTTACAGTTTTATCGAAAAAGGCGATTTGGAGGGTTTTGAAAAAGCTTTGTTAGACGCAAACAAGAAACTCAAAAAATATCGTAATAAAGAAGCGTATAAACTTCGCGCCGTTATACTTCAGAATTACGGCATAATGCAGCAGCGCAAGAATAATGAAAACGCGTATATGAAATTGCTGGTCAATGAAGCGATTCCGATTGCTAAAAGAAGTGGTGATTACGAATTGATCAGTGCTTTAAATAAAGCCGTTGCCATTATTTTTATGAATAATGAGGAACGCGAAAAAGCGGCCGAATATCTGGACCAAGCGCAAAAATATATTGAAAGTGCCACGAAAAAATCGGCAACTTTAGCAGAGTCTAAGATGGAAACTTATATCATAAACGCTGAGAATTTAGTAGAACTAAAGCATTTTTATGATGCCAAAGAGATTCTTGATAAAGCATATTTAATCTTAGAAAAATACCCGACATCAAACTTAAACGATTCTTATTTTTATTCGGAAGGGATTTATTATGCCAAACAAAATAAGCATAGCGAAGCATTAGAAAGTTTTGATAAAGGAATAAAATCTGCGGAAAGCCATCATAATGCAATTGCGGTAAACCGATTGAAATTTGCAGAATATGGAGTGCTTTTTAAACTTAAAAATTACGATAAGGCCAAAAGCAATTTAGAATATTTAATAGCAAAAACACCTTTTATAGTAGACAAGAAAAACTATTATAAAGAATTGTCAAAGGTTTTTAATGCGACTAAAGAATATCCGAAAGCTTATTATTATTCGAATAAATACAATGTTATTAATGATAGTTTGAATGATGCGAAACTGAAAAATGAAATTGTAGAACTTGAAGCAAAATATAAAAAAGCAGAAAGTGAAAAGAAAATTGGTTTGCTGCAGTCTGAAAACGAAAAAGCAGTTCTGCAGGTTAATAACAACCGTTTGAATATGATGCTTTTTGCGGTGCTTTCGTTTGTGTTATTTTTGACGGTTTTGTTTTTGTGGAGCTGGAATAATTATCAGAAAAAGATAAGTTTTCAAAAAGAAGTCAATCATAAACAAGAATTGGAAGCTTTAGAAAACGAGCAAAAATTATCTATTTCTAATGCTTTGATTGAAGGGGAAGAAATCGAAAGAAAAAGAATTGCAAGAGATTTGCACGACGGACTAGGAAGTATGCTTTCTGGTTTGAAAATTCATTTGAATCTTGCTGAACGCGAAAACAACGAAAACGGGCCAAACATAAACGGAATGCTAAATGATTCGATAAAAGAACTTCGCAATATTTCTCAGAATTTAATGCCTGAAAGTTTGATGAAATTAGGACTCGAGCATGCGCTTAGAGATTTGTGCGCTTCACATTCTACTGCCGAAACCACAATCGAATTTCAATATTTAATTAAAAAAACAACTTTGCCGCAGCATTTTAAAATAATGATTTTCAGAATCATTCAAGAACTTTTAAATAATGCTTTAAAATATGCAAAAGCCTCTCAAATTCTAGTTTCTTGCTCGCAGAATAAAGATGTTTTTTTTATTACGGTCGAAGATAACGGAATTGGTTTTAATGTTGAATATGCTGAAAAAAGAGACGGAATGGGCTTGCGAAATATTAAAAATCGTGTGGCTTTTTTAAATGGAAAATTAGAAATAGATTCTGTTCTGGACAAAGGAACTTCGACTTACATCGAATTAAAATATAACCCAAATCATAATTATGAAGTATAAAACGGTAATAGTAGACGATCATCCAATTGTGATTTCTGGAATTGCAGGATTATTGTCGGACCTAGATAATATAGAGATTGTAGAAAAATTCGAATCGGGAATTGCACTTTTAGATTATATCGAAGACAATAACGTAGACTTGATTTTAATGGATATTTTTCTCCCTGTAATAAATGGAGTCGATTTGTGTAAAACAATCAAGCAAAAACATCCTAAAATTGTAACTATAGGTATGAGCAGCCAGTCTGAAAGAAGTTTGGTGATGCAGTTTATTCAGAATGGCGGAAACGGATATATTCTTAAAAATGCTTCTTTTGAAGAATTTAAAGAATGCATTTACAAAGCAATTGACGGCGAAATTGTTTTTAGCGAAGAAGTGAAAACTATAATCAGTCAGCCTTTGTCTGAAGATTTAGAAAGGATTCCAGCTTTGAGTAGAAGAGAGCGAGATATTGCATTATTGCTTTCACAAGGAAAATCAACTCAGGAAATAGCTGACGATTTATTTTTAAGTTTTTTAACTGTTCAAACGCACCGACGAAATATTCTTCAAAAATATAAAATGAAAAATGTGGCAGAATTAATTGCTTTTCTGCTCAAAAACAACATGCTGAATTAAGTCAAAAGTGGTATAAAAATGTCAAAATGACATTTTGTTAAAATGGTTCACATTTTGCAGTTTGTTTTGTAAATTTAAACATCAATCTAAAAAAACAGAAAAAAATGGGATCAGGATATTTAATTATTGCTGGAGCTATAATGTTGTTCAGCTGGCTGGTAAGCTCGCAGCTGAAGAGCAAATTTGAATTGTATTCGAAATTGCAATTGAGAAACGGAATGAGCGGACGCGAAATCGCCGAAAAAATGCTTGCTGATAACGGAATTACAGATGTTCGCGTTATCTCAACACCAGGCCAGTTAACAGATCATTATAATCCATCAGATAAAACAGTAAATTTAAGCGAAGCAGTTTACAATCATCGTAATGCAGCCGCGGCGGCAGTTGCAGCGCACGAATGCGGTCATGCTGTTCAACATGCAATTGGTTACGAATGGCTAACAATGCGCTCTAAGTTAGTACCGATTGTTAGCGTAGCTTCTAATTTTGTACAATGGATATTACTTGCAGGAATTCTTATGATTAAAGTTTTCCCTGGATTGCTATTGGTCGGAATTGTGATTTTTGCAGCAACAACTTTGTTTACGATTATTACGCTTCCGGTAGAATACGATGCAAGTAACCGTGCTTTGGCTTGGTTGGAAAACAAACATATGCTTACGCAAGAAGAACAAGCAGGCGCAAAAGATGCCCTAAAATGGGCGGCAAGAACTTATGTAGTAGCGGCAATTGGTTCAATCGCAACGTTGCTGTACTATATTTCGATTTATTCTGGAAGCAGGAGAAACTAATTAGTTAATTGAGATAATTAGTCAATTAGATAATTTATGGCAAACCCGACAGGTTTTTAAAACTTGTCGGGTTTTGTTTTTAATATATAATGTATTTTAATAAATTATAAAATATAGCCCATAAAGCAGCTACTATAAATATGGCATTTACATATTTTTTATTTCCTGATTTGAAAAATTTGTAAAGGAGAAATATGCTGTAGATTATGCTTAGAGGAATCGATAATAAGAAAAAAAGATCACTGATGTTTGGTACATGAGCATGGCTGGCAGGCTGGAATGTTTTTATAAGAGCGAACACTATAAAATACGCTATAGCGAATATTAATGTTTTAATTTCAGGGCGGTTATTGAACATAGGTTAAAAATTATCTAATTATCAAATTGACATATTTTCTAATTCTAAAGCTGAATTTGTCTGTCAATTTGCTGGTCTAACGAAATGAAAGTCTCTGTTCTTGAAACTCCTTCAATGGCTTGAATTTTTGTATTTAAAAGCTGCATCAAATGTTCGTTGTCGCGACAGATAATTTTAATCAAAACCGACCAGTTTCCTGTGGTATAATGGCATTCTAAAACTTCTGGGATTTTTCTGAGTTCTTTTACAGCTTCTGAGTTTCTTGAAGCTTTGTCCAGATAAACTCCAACAAAAGCCATGGTGTTATAACCCAAAACTTTTGGATTAACGGTAAACTTAGATCCAGAAATAACGCCAGATTGTTCGAGTTTTTTTAATCTCTGGTGAATTGCAGCTCCAGAAATTCCGATTTTATTTGCGATTTGCAAGATTGGTTTTCGGGCATCGTCCATTAAATAACGAAGGATTTCTTTGTCGATTCCGTCAATTTCAATTAAAAGGGAGTTGATTTTCATAACTTATAATTTGAAACTATTTTTGAGATTTGGGTTGTGAATAGAAATCAAATGTAGTTAAATTGCTCTAAAAAAGGAAATACCAATATTTAAATTCTAAATTCCAAACTCGTCGTGATTAATTTGGAATTTTTAAATTGTATCTTAATATAAACATAGCCCAAGGTTTCAACCTTGGGAAACGTTCGGAATTCCGTAAAAACAAAAATTCCAAACTCCAAATGGTTAGTTTGGAATTTGGAATTTCAAAAGTTGTATATTTTAAAAGGTTATTTTCCTTTGTTGGCTTCTGCTACGTATTTTTCTAAAGCCATTGTCATAGAAGGAGTTTCAGGAGTTGGAGCAAGAATATCAATTCTTAAACCATGATCTAAAGCTTCTTTTTGCGTTGTGCTTCCGAATACGGCAATTCTGGTATCGTTTTGTTTAAAGTCTGGGAAGTTTTTAAACAATGATTTGATTCCTGTTGGGCTGAAGAAAGCTAAAACGTCATAATAAACGTCTGCTAAATCAGATAAATCACTCATTACAGTTCTGTAAAAAATAGCTTGTGCCCAATCTACTTTTAAACTGTTTAATGTAACAGGAGCATCTGCATTTAATTGGTCAGATGCAGGAAGCAAAAACTTCTCGTCTTTGTACTTCTTAATTAGCGGAGATAAATCTGCAAAATCTTTTGCTCCAACGTAAATCTTACGTTTTCTGTACACAACATACTTTTGAAGGTAAAACGCAACCGCCTCAGATTGACAAAAATATTTCAACCCTTCTGGAACTTTGTAACGCATTTCATCAGCAACTCTAAAAAAATGATCTACAGCATTTCGACTTGTTAAAATGATCGCAGTGTAATGATTAAGATCGATTTTTTGTAATCGAATCTCTTTTGCGCTAACCCCTTCTACATGAATAAATGGTCTGAAATCAATTTTTATTTTGTGTTTTTGTTGGAGCTCAAAGTAAGGAGAATTCTCCACTTTAGGTTCAGGCTGTGACACCAAAATTGTTTTCACTTTCATATTATAAATATTTTCTAAGCACTCCCTTTTGTAATCCAATAATAAAGAAAATAATAAGGGGCTATTTCAAGAGCGCAAAGATATAAAATAAAATAAAATAACTTGCCGATAATTACGTTTTGATACGTTTTAATTGAAATAAAGTAGGAGTATACGCTAATACACAAGGAAATACCGATGATTGCTAACGGAATAATCTGTGGAATATTGTTATAATAAAACAAAACTGCGTTGATTGGAAGGATTAAAACGCCAATATAAGTCCTGTAAGTTACTTTTTGCAGGTTGAATAGCTCTACAAAGTCGTCAATATTGAATGAAGCTGCTACAATTTTTTCGATTAAATATTTTCCTAAAATGAAATAAAGCAGAAAAGTAGCAATCTGAATAAACAAAATCCAGTCGGTTTTTGATGCATGACCAAAAATATTCATCGTAAGCAGAATAAAAAAGGCAAAAGATACAACTTGCACAAAAAACAAACCAACTGTAAAGCTGTTTTTCATGTGGCTATTGTCTCGATAAATTTTAGCGTATTTATCAGAAAAAATAAGTTTACTAAATTCACTAAATCTTGTTTCGTAAGCAGATTTTGTCATGGCAACAACGGCAAAGGTCACCACAAATAAAAGTGTAGCCCAGTCTTTGTTTTCAATTATTCGAGGATGAAGTTGTTCAATCATAGCGATACAAAATTAGTAATTTTTTGATGCAATACTTTTATTATATATTTATTATGAATCAAATGCTATAAAAAGTTTACTTTTGCGGTGAAATTACCGAGAAAAAAATGAATGATAGCATTGTCATAATTCCCACATATAACGAAATTGAAAACGTAGAAAGTATAGTAAGAGCTGTACTTTCGCAGCATAAACCTTTTCATCTGTTAATTATAGATGATAATTCTCCAGATCAAACCGCTAAAAAAGTGATCGCTTTACAGGAAGAATTTCCAGGAAAACTTTTTTTAGAGCAAAGAGCAAAAAAATCTGGATTGGGAACCGCTTATGTTCATGGCTTTAAATGGGCTTTGGAACGTGACTATCAATTTATTTTTGAAATGGATGCCGATTTTTCGCATAACCCGAACGATTTGGAAAAATTGTATGACGCTTGCCATTTTGGAGGAGCAGATCTTGCCATCGGTTCTCGTTATGTAACGGGAGTAAATGTTGTAAACTGGCCTTTAAGCCGTGTTTTGATGTCTTATTTCGCATCTGTTTACGTAAAATTTATTACTGGAATGAAAATTCACGATGCAACAGCAG
This sequence comes from Flavobacterium sp. HJSW_4, assembly GCF_042436695.1. NCBI lineage: Bacteria > Pseudomonadati > Bacteroidota > Flavobacteriia > Flavobacteriales > Flavobacteriaceae > Flavobacterium > Flavobacterium sp. HJSW_4. Next base: position 30,257 of record NZ_JBHNPP010000007.1, on the reverse strand, counting down.
GTTTTGTTTGTTACAAAAGAGAGGTTTTAGAAAAAATCAATCTGAACAAAATAAAATTTGTTGGATATGCGTTTCAAATCGAGATGAAGTACAGAACCTATTGTGCTAAATTCCAAATTACCGAAGTCCCAATTATTTTTACAGATAGAACAAAAGGAGTTTCTAAAATGAGTAATGCCATTATTAAAGAAGCTATACTTGGAGTGATTTCGCTTAGATTAAGAAAATTAGTCAATTCATTATAAACCAACCGAAATGAACAGGATTTTAATAAAGAATGCCAAAATTGTAAACGAAGGGACAATTTTTGAAGGTGATGTTTTAATTGAAAACGATTTGATTGTTGAAATTGCAGACAGCATTTCATTAAAAACTTCAGATTGTATTGTAATTGATGCTGAAGGGAATTATTTAATGCCGGGCGCGATAGACGACCAAGTGCATTTTAGAGAACCAGGTTTAACGCATAAAGGAGATATCGAATCAGAATCTCGCGCTGCAGTTGCGGGTGGAATTACTTCTTTCATCGAACAGCCAAATACGGTTCCGAATGCGGTTACGCAGGAAATATTAGAAGATAAATATCAAATTGCTTCTCAAAAATCATTTGCGAATTATTCGTTTATGATGGGAGCAACCAACGATAATTTGGAAGAAGTTTTAAAAACAAATCCAAAAAATGTTGCCGGAATTAAAATTTTCTTAGGTTCGTCAACAGGAAATATGTTGGTTGATAATGAAGCGGTTTTAGAAAAGATTTTTTCAAGTACGCCAATGTTAATTGCAGTTCACTGCGAAGATGAAACTACTATTAAAAATAATCTTGCCGCTTTTAGAGAACAATATGGTGACGATGTTCCGGTAACGGCGCACAACTTAATCAGAAGTGCTGAGGCTTGTTATATTTCTTCTTCAAAAGCCGTAGCTTTAGCAAAACGTACTGGAGCTAGATTGCATATTTTCCATCTTTCTACTGCGAAAGAAATGGAATTGTTTACGAATAAAATTCCGTTAGAAGATAAAAAAATCACGGCTGAGGTTTGTGTACACCACCTTTGGTTTACAGATGAAGATTATAAAACAAAAGGAAATTTCATTAAATGGAATCCTGCGGTTAAAACTGCCGAAGATCGTGCAGAACTTTGGAAAGCTTTAAATGACGGAAGAATTGATGTAATTGCAACAGATCACGCGCCTCATACAAAAGAAGAAAAAATGCAATCTTATTTGAATGCGCCTTCTGGAGGGCCACTTGTTCAACATGCAGTTGTAGCAATGTTCGAAGCGCATCATCAAGGGAAAATTACGGTGGAGAAAATCGTGGAGAAAATGTGCCACAATCCAGCTAAGATTTTCAAAATTGAAAAAAGAGGTTTTATCAGAGAAGGATACCACGCCGATTTAGTAATCGTAAATCCGAGTTTGCCTTGGAGCGTGAAATCAGAAAATATTTTATACAAATGCGGATGGTCTCCGTTTGAAGGATATACTTTTAAATCTAGAATTACGCATACTTTTGTAAACGGTGAATTGGTTTATAATAACTTCAAAGTAAAAGATACCAAAGCGGGTAAAAGATTATTGTTTGACAGATAAAAAGTAACTATGAAGAATTTTATAGTAATAATATTGGTTTTATTTCTTTCTATAAGCTGTAAAAAGGAGATTGTAAAACAGCCTGCAAAGCTTATTGAGAAAGGTAAGATGATTGATATTATGTATGATTTATCTCTTTTGGAAGCAATGAGATATCAGAAACCATTGTCTTTGGACTCGATAGAAAATGATCCGACGAAGTTTATTCTAAAAAAATATAAAGTAGACAGTCTTCAATTTGCTCAAAACAATATGTATTATGCTTCAGATTATGAAAGTTATAAAGACATGTTTGATGAGGTAAATAAAAGAATTTCTGTAGTTCAAAGAGCAGCAGATTCTTTAGCCAAAATTGATGAGAAAAAAGCAGCTAAGGAAAGCAAAAAGAAGGCTGCTAAAGGAGCTTCAAAAGATTCTATTCAAAAACCAGCTCCTAAAGTTAATGACGATTCTATAAGAAGAGCTCGCATGCAGATGAGAGACAGAACGAAAAAACTATAGTTTAGCGCTGTCTTTAATATATTGATGAATATCAGTGAAAACCGTTCCTAGGGCGGTTTTTATTTTTTCATTACTATACAAATTCTTGGAGTACGAAGCTTTTGCTGTCGCTTTTGTAATGCTTCTTTTTCTGAAAAATAAAGTAGAAAATATTCCGTCAGCAATCCATAATACATTCATCAGGAAAGGCTTTGCATGAATATGCGGTCTTTTTACTTTTAAAGCATCTGAAACGGTGTTTAAAAGGTCTTTAAAAACAATGTTGTCTGAGATAAGGGTGAAACGTTCGTTTTTTATTTCACTTTTCATCAAATTAAAACTCGTTTTGACAACATCATCAACCGAGATAAAACCAGTGCTTCCGAGTGTGTAGAACTGAAGTCCTTTGGAAACTTTTCGATAGATTTCGCTACTTCCTTCGTCAAAAATATCCATCATTTTTGGCGGGCCTAAAATAACTCCCGGATTTACAATAATGACATTTAAGCCTTCTTGATGTCCGCGCCAGACTTCCATTTCTGCACCATATTTAGAAATGGCGTAATCGCTATGCGGTTTTTCAGGATTCCAATCTGTTTCTTCTGTAATGTGTGTTTCGTGCGGAGCAATATCTCCTAAAGCAGCAATCGAACTGATGTAGCAAAACTTTTCTACTTCTTTGGCAATAGCAAAATTCACGATGTTGGCGGTTCCTTCGATATTGGTTTTTCTAAGGATTTCTTCGTCTTTTGGTTCAAACGAAATAAAAGCTGCGCAATGATATACTTGTTTGATATCGATAAAAGCAATTTCAAGAGAAGGTATGTCTAGAATATTGGCTTCAAGCCAATTAATTTTTTTAAACAAATCCGCTTTTTTATAAAAATCAAAAACCGATTTTGTTTTCTGAATATTGTTTTTGGTTCTATAAATTGCCCGAACATTTTCTCCATTTTCAATTAAATGAAGTAATAAATGTGCGCCGACTAAACCAGTTCCTCCAGTTACTAATACCATTTTGTAAAGATATGTTTTTGCTTGGAAGGTGCAAAGTTGGAGAGGGACAAAGTTGCAAAGGTTTTTTTTGGTTTTTTTTGCCGCAAAGGCGCGAAGGCGCAAAGTTTTTGTTTTTTAATCTCTGTGTCTTTATGACTTGGAGGTAAAGCTATTTTTCAATCTTAGTGTCTTAGCGCCTTAGTGGCAGAACTTTTTGTGTTTGACAATGCCATTGATTATATTTGCGCAAATTATTTAAAAAAATGAAGAATCTAGTTGAAGAATTAAAATGGCGCGGGTTATACCATGATAGTATGCCTGGAACGGAAGAACAATTGCTAAAAGAAGCAACCACTGCCTATATCGGTTTTGATCCAACGGCAGATTCACTGCACATCGGAAGTATGGTTCAGATTATTTTATTGGTTCACTTAAAGAATTTCGGACACAGACCGATCGCTTTAGTTGGTGGAGCAACAGGAATGATTGGAGATCCTTCTGGTAAATCTGATGAAAGAAACTTGCTTGATGAAGTAGCTTTGGCTAAAAACGTAGCTGGAATCAAAAGCGTTTTGTCTCGTTTCTTAGATTTTAATTCAACCGAAGCAAATGCACCTGTAATGGTGAATAACTACGATTGGATGAAAGAATTCTCTTTTATCGATTTTGCACGTGAAGTTGGAAAAAGAATCACCGTAAATTATATGATGGCTAAAGATTCTGTAAAAAAGAGATTTAGCGGAGAAGGTGAGGGAATGTCTTTTACAGAATTTACATATCAATTAATTCAAGGTTACGATTTTTATCATTTATATAAAAACAACAATTGTATTCTGCAAATGGGAGGTTCTGACCAATGGGGTAATATTACCACAGGTACAGAATTAGTGCGTAGAATGGGAGGTGAAAATGCAAAAGCTTATGCTTTAACAACTCCTTTAATTACAAAAGCGGACGGATCTAAATTCGGAAAATCTGAAGGTGGAAATGTTTGGTTGGATGCTGATAAAACGTCGGTTTACAAATTCTACCAATTTTGGGTAAACACTACAGATGCAGATGCTGAGAAATATATTAAAATCTTTACTTTCTTAGATAAAGAAGTAATTGATGCATTAATTGAAGAGCACAAAACAGCTCCGCATTTAAGGGTTTTACAAAAGAAATTAGCAGAAGAAATCACTGTTTTGGTTCACAATAGAGAAGAATTAGAAAAGGCAATTCAGGCTTCGAATATTTTGTTTGGAAATTCAACCGCAGAAGATTTGAAAAAACTGGATGAAACGACTTTCTTAGAAGTTTTTGATGGAGTTCCTCAAGCTGAAATCGCAAAAGCGGATTTGGAAAATGGATTGGAAATTATTACAGTTTTAAACGAAAAAACAGGTTTCTTTAAATCAAACGGAGAAGCGAGACGTGCTTTAACTGCAAACTCAATTTCTGTAAACAGAGAAAAAATAAAAGAAGATTTCGTTTTAACGGCAAATGATTTAATTAATAATCAATTTGTGTTATTGCAAAGCGGAAAGAAAAATTACTTTGTTATTCGAGTTGTATAACTTCGAAAGCAAAATATTTTTGATTTGAAATAAAAAAGGCATCCTAAAACTGGATGCCTTTCTTTTTATAATAGTAAAATTTATTTTTTTAGAACTTTTCTAGTCTCACCTTTTGATTTGATGATGTAAATTCCAGTTTTTAACGAATCAAGAGATTTATCCTCTTCTTCTTTCGAATTAACTTCTTTTGTCAATACTTTTTGTCCATCAAAATTGTAAACATTTATTGAATATGGTTGTACAATTTCTTCAATATCCGAACTTGATTGTGCTGTTCTTGCAAAAGGATTAACGAAAGTTACAGGTATAGGCGTTATATTGTTGTTTTCATTTGATTCTGTATTTGTTTTAGAATCATCAACTGAAATAAGGATATTTCGGTTTCCAGTAACTGTTAGGCCGCCAAAATCAGAAGAGAAAATTGATCTAGATACAGAAATTGACGCTCCAGGATTTATTGCACCTATTGAGATTGCTCCAGCTGTAGATTTTATATCAGCAGAATCAAGAACACCGTCTGAAGACAAATAAAATTGAAGTGTAGAAGGAGTTGAGGCAGCGCTTCCTGTATTTTTAACAGTTATTACTTGTAAATTCATAATTCCAGATTGATTGTTTATTGTGTGTCTTTTGCTTCCTAAATCACTTAAAGCAGCACTACAATCAAAACAGTTGCTAAAAATAATCGTGTTAGTTGGATCAATAGTTAAATCTGGTTTTCCTGTTGGTGTCGTTGTTTGGTTAATAATGAATGAAGATGTAGAAGATACTATGTTGTTGCTGGTATTTGTCTCTCCACTATTAACTAATTGCATAATTGCATAATAAGTTCCGGCACTAATATTTGCAGGAACAGTTAGAGATGGTGTTCCATATTTAATTTCATTTGGATTTAGTGGGTCTATAGTGATATCTTTGATTAATATATCATCGGCACTAAGAGTTGCGTTGCCTTTAGAAAAATAAATTAAACAATGAGTCGGTGAAAATGCTCTACCGCCAATGTTTTTAATTGAATAAACTGCTGTAAAAGTTGTTCCAGTAGTCATTGTTGCAGACCCGCAATCTACAGCGTTAGCTTGTAAATCTGGTTTTGGACAATTTAGTGTAGCAGGAGCATAAACGGCGTTACCTACCGTGGGGTCAAATTCATAATCAGCATCACCATTTTCTGGACTTGATCCGTCTATCAAATAATAATTTGGACCTTTTCCAAAATCCATAAAATAAACACTGCCTACGGTTAAAGATTGTGTGATCTTAATATTTACTTTTTCTCTGGTAGTATTTGCTGTTAGATTTGCGCAGTAGTTACTTTGTGCTTCCTCTATGGTCGATCCTAATAATATTGGTCTGATGAATTTCCACGATAAAGAATTGCATAAATCAGTGATTGGCGCACCAAAATTAGGAGGAGTGTCTATTTCGTCTCCTTTATCAACTCCTGAATCTCCAGCATAGGTTACTTTGTAATATCTCGTACCATAATTTGGAGGTAATCCTAAGTCTACTTTGTAAATTTTGCCAACTTCCAGTTTGAAGTTTTGTTTTAGATTGACATCTAAAACTCTTAAAGGTTGAAAGTGGTGCGTACATTCAATTGAAATGGCCCATTCTATCGTGGTGCCTAAATCTTGTAATTCGTGATATCTGTAATTTGGATTTTGTGACCATGCTGTTAAGTTTAATAAACTAAGCATGAGTAATAAGGTAATTTTTTTCATACTAATTATATTTAAAGTTTACATTAAAAGTATCTTTTTAATATAATTGTAGTATTTTTTCTATATTATCTATTGGTTAATAAATTGTGTAAATTCTTACGAATTAAAAGAAGGAACAATTTGTTTGACTAAAGAACCATCAAATTACAACCACGAATATCAGAGTTATCAAAACGCCCTAATACTTCAAAAGAGTTGTTAGAATATTTTTTGCCTAAATCCTGCGTAGCGATAAAAGAACACGAATTGATATTGGCTAAATCAATCACATTAATTCCGCCTGTTTTTCCGTCTTTCACGTAAGTGAGAGCATCTTCTGGATCACGTACTAAAATATGCATCCAAGAAGGGCATTCGAAAATACCATCGCCTAAAGAATACGCTTGCGCTAAAAGTTCGGTCATTCCGTATTCTGAATGAATAGATGAAACGCCAAAACCTTTGCATAAAATATCGTGCAATTCTTCACGAATCATTTCTTTGCGTTTTCCTTTCATTCCTCCGGTTTCCATGATAATGGTATTTTGAAGGTTGAATTGATGTTTTTCTATTAAATCTAATAAAGCGTAAGTGACACCGATTAAGATTACATTTTGGCCTGCTTCGTCGAGTTCAAGAAGCTTTTTGATTAAGTCGTCGTGATTGTGCAAATAAAACCCGCTTTCAGGCTGATTGGAGAGTTTTATTAAATCTTCTACCATGTAAATTAACGAAGAGCCTTCGCGTTCTAAATAAGACGGCAAAAGGGCTAAAACAACATAATCTTCGATATTGCCGTAAAACTGAGAAAATCCTTTGCGGTAGCTTTCTTCATATAAAGAAACATCGGTCACTAAATGTCTGCTGGTAATCATTCCGGTTGTACCGCTGCTGGTAAAAGTTACTTGTGCAGGATCTGTATTAGAAACTACATTGTGACTTTTGAAAAACTGAATGGGTAAAAAAGGAATTTGCTGCAGCGATTTTACCTGTTGCGGATTAACTTTTAAAAAATCACAAAAGTCGCGATAGACTTTGTTGTTCTCGTGCTGAAAACGAAACACTTTTAGTGCTATTTTTTCAAATTGTTTCTGACTTGAAATGGTAAAGATATCGCTGGCTGTGATCAAAACTTTTTTTTGCAAAGATATTTATTTTTTAGTTTTCAGTCGCAGTCTCAGTCACAGTTTTCAGTCACAGTTTTCAGCAAAATTTATAACTGAAAACTGTGACTGCGACTGAAAATTAAAAAAAGCTCCAAACGGAGCTTTTTTATCTTATAATGAGTTTTCGGGTTGCCGATGCATTTTGTTCGCTTATTTTGATGATGTAAACACCTGGCGGCAATTCTGAAACACTTAGCTCTCTTGAGACTAAATGTGCTTGCAAAACTTTTTTGCCTAAGATGTCAAACACAATAATTTCTTTCTCCAAATCGTTTTTAGATGATATATACACTTTTCCGTTTGTCACTGGGTTAGGATACAAGCTTAAACCCTCAATAGAAGTAGATTCCTGAGTTTTTGGTAATTGCTTGCCGTCTTGCGCTGAAACGCTTACAGTGAAGAAAAATGCCAATAAGAAAGTAATATAAAAGTAGTTTTTTGCCATCGCGTATATTTGATTACTGTAAATATACAAAAAAAAATACAAAAAGTACGCCAAAAAAAAACATCCTAAAGATTTAGGATGTTTTTAACATTATGTTTTTGAAGTGATTAGAAACCTACTGTCCATCCAGCAGCCCATGTTGGTTGAGCAACACCAGCTCCAGCTCCAGTTGCAGTAGCAGATTCTACTGATACAGCTGATACGTCAGCAGCAGTTCCGTCTGTTTTCTTTCCTTTAGTTTTTGCAGGTACATCAGCAACGTAAAGTACGTTTGTAACTTTTAAAGCTGATGGTACGAAAGCGATAGTTTCATCGTTTTCAACATCGATACCAGTTTTCCATCCGCTTAAAACTACGTTAGAAACTTGACCTTTAGTTCCTCTTCTGAATTTGATACCTTGGTTTTCAGTGTATACAGTTGCATCTGCAGCACTTCCAGGTCCAACAAGAGTCATGTTAGTGATTGTTGGGTTAGCGATTGGAGTATTAGCGTATCCTAATTCGAAGTTATCAGCTTCAATTCCTCTGTTTCCTTTTCCGAAAGCTAATTTACCATACCAGTTAGTGTTTGTTCCAGACCATCCTTCAGTCCAGTCAAATTGATCATCTTCGTTACCGATAGCAACTAAGTTAGAAGTATTTACAGTTCCACCGAAGAATTCGAATCCGTCATCAGAACCGTGGAAAGCTTGTACGTTTTCAACAACTGTACCTGAACCAACTCCGAAGAAAGAAAGTGCGTTGAATTCTTTTTCAGTGTTGAAAGCAGCTCCAGCGTATTCAATTCTTAAGAATTTAATTACTCCAGAATTATCGTTAGCTACAGTTCCACCGTAAGTTAAGTCAGCAACTTCAGATTGAGCTGTACTTGCACCACCAGTTACACGGTTGATTGGAGCTTTTCCACAGATTACTAATCCACCCCAGTCTCCAGGAGCTTTAGTAGCTAAACCAGATGTCATAACAACAGGTTTTGCAGCTGTACCGTTTACGTTGATTTTACCTCCTTGTGCAATTGCAATATAAGCAGATGTTCCTCCAACTCCTTGAATTACAGTTCCAGCAGGAATAGTAAGAGTAGCGCCAGAGTTAACTTGAATTTTTCCTGTTAGTTTGTAAGTTGTTCCTGCATCAAGAACTACTTCTCCGTCAGTGATTGTTCCTTTAAAATCATTTGCATTTACAACAAATGAAGATGTTGGTTTGTTGTCGTCACTTGATGAACAGCTTGTTAGTAAACCTGCAGATAAAGTAACAATTCCAATTAATTTTACAATTGAGTTTTTCATAATTGTGTTGATAATTTTGTGTTTAATTTCTTGAGGCAAAGATGGTTTAGAAATCCTTTTTAGATGTTAAGAAACCGTGATTGTTAGTTTAACAAAAACTTTATTTAATATTAAGAGAATGTTAGGTTTGTAAACTGAAAATAAACTGTTTTTACTAGCCTAGAACCCGCGCGGTTTTGCAATTATAGAAATAAAAAAAGGCCAGTTGTTAAACTGGCCTTTTTTCTATTATTGTTTAATATTGATTAGAAAGTGTAGTTAAGTTTGAAGCTTAATCCTAATCCTTTTTTGTATGATAAAACATTTACATCTCCAGAAGCATTTTCTTGTACTCTGTTGATTTTTGGATCAAGAATGTTTTTTACAACAAAATCTAATCCTAAGTTTTTGTTCAATTTAGATTTAGCAATAAAGTCTAATGAACCAAAAGCTTTGTCAACTAAGTCACCTCTTCCGTTTGTTCCGATAGCGTTGATACGGTCTGAGAAATAAGAATATGCAACAGTTGTGTTTAAACTTTTATCGTTTTCCCATTCAGCTAAGTAAGAAAGGTCAGCATTTAATAATAAATCTGAAGCTCCAGTAAATTGGCTTTTTTTGTTAGTGAAAACAACTTGGTAATCTGTCTCTCTGTCTACTTTATCTGAGTTTAACTCTTGGCTTGTATGTAAGTAAGATGCGTTAATACCAGCAGATAATTTTTTAGTGTTTACATCGTCAAAAGTGAAAAGCGTTTTGCGGTATTCTACTTCAGCTCCAGCTACATATCCGTAATCTCCAGTGTTGATGTAAGAGATATCATTTGAAGAAGAAGCAATTGTAACTTCGTTCATTGGGTTAACAATATATTTTCCAAAAGCTGTAAACGAAATTAACTCATCGCTTTTTGGGAACATTTCCCATTTAAGATCTAAGTTATAATCATCAGATTCGTATAAGTAAGGGTTACCCACTTTTACTTGCAAAACTTCTTCGTAAACAAATAAAGCTCTTTCTTTAAATTGAGGCAATGTGTATGTTTTGCTGAAACCAAAACGTAAATTTTGTTTTTCGTTCAATTCATATTTCATTGTTAAGCTTGGCAAGAAGGCAAATTTGCTTAATTCGTCACTTCCAACATCTCCTAATTGAGTATTCCAATCTACATTTTGAACAATAGATTCAGCACGTAAACCTAAAACTCCTGTGAATTTTGAATTGAATTTGTATTCTGTGTTCAAGTAACCTCCAAAGATTGTTTGTTTACCATCGTAAGTTTGAGGATCTAAAGCATTTGATACTTGAGAGTTTCCTCTAAAAGTAGAAATGTTGAAATATCCGCTATTTAAGTTCGCTTCGTTGTAAAACAAATCTAAGTTGTTCGGGTCAACAATTGTGTTTGTGTAACCTGGCTGAGATAAGAAGTTGAACTGAGAAGCTTCAAAGTTTCTGTTTTTAATTCTTCCGCTTGCTCCTAATGTGAATTTTCCTTTGTACTCATCATCAGAATTTTTGTTGAATTTATAGTCTACAGAAAGATTTCCTGCTAACTCATCTTCTTTAAGTTTTTGGAAATATCTGTGGTTATCTGGTCTAGAGATAGAAGATAATACATAACCAGCAGCTTCATTTCTAAAAGTATTTTGAGCTCTGTCTGGCATAGAACCATCAATGATGTTGTAAGATGCTCCCCAGTTTAATTTAGATCTGTCGCTTAATTTGTGATCTCCAAGTAATTGGTTGATCCAAAGACTATTTTTCTCGTAGTTAAAACGACGAATTAAACCGTTTCCGTTGTTAGCAAGATCGACAATGTATCCTGCATATTCTTCTTTAGATTGAGATGAAGTATTGATGTATACTGTATTAAAACTTACTTTGTTGTCTGAATTAATTTTGTAACCAACATTCAATAAACCTGTAGAATTTGTTTGGTAACCCATGTCAGTGTAAGAGTAGAAATCTTTGTTTGCAACTCCTGCACCGTTTACACCACCTTTTGCTGTAGCGTTACGGATTGAATTGTATTCGTTGCTGAAATTAGCTGTAGCGAAGAAGCTTAATTTTCCTCCGTCACCAACATTGAAAGATTTTCCTCCAGAAATTCCTATCGAACCAGCAAACGGATTTTTACCATCCATTTGTAAAGTGTTGTAGTTGTATTGAGTAAGAGGGCTGTTTGGAATTGATGGATTGCTGAAACCAAAACTGTTGATTCCTCTTTGTAATTTAAAATCTTTTTCAGCCAATGCATTTGTGTTTACATTAGAACCCATTTCGATTTTAAAATATCCGTTTCCTTTGTAATCTTTAGAAATGATGTCTACGTTACCTCCAGCAAAATCTCCGTATAATTTACTGCTGTAAACTTTGTCAATAGAAACATATTCTAAAATATCTGTAGAGAAAATTTCAAGATTGATGTTTTTCTTTTCAGGATCGTTTGAAGGAATTGGCAATCCGTTCATTGTTGTAGAATTGTAACGGTCACCTAAACCTCTTACGAAAATGTTTCCAGTACCTTCTTGTTTTGTAATACCAGTAGTTTTAGAAACCGCAGCTGCAACATCACTAACTCCTTTTCGAGAAAGTTCTTGTGCACCGATAGATTGTTTAATATCTACAGCATTTTTTTGTTCTAAAAGTAAAGCAGATTCTTTTTGCTTGCTTCCAGTTGAAGCTTGAACTACTACATCTTTAAGAGTATAACTTCCTGCTGAAAGCCCTTGATTAACTGTTACAGTTTCATTTGCTTTTACAGCCACAGGAGCTTCTACAGATTCATATCCTAAAAAACTAAAAATTAAAGTATAGTTTCCAGGATTTACGCTTAAGGAATATTTTCCATCTACGTCGGTATTTACGCTAATATTTGTACCTTTAACTAAAACATTAGCAAATGGTAGCGATGCGTTGTTCATATCTTTATCAGTTAGAACCCCAGAAATCGTACCTTTGTTTTGCGCGATCGAAATCGTACAGATAAATAATGCAATAAAGAGAAATCTTAAATTGAATTTCATTTTTTTTCAGTGTTGTGTTTGTGTCTTAATATTTTTGTGCAAAGAAAGAACCGCTCTGTGAAGTCCATGTTACCGACTTGTTATGTTTTTGTGTTGTTAAGATTATCAAATTGTTACGAGATTAAATTACGGTTAACACCATTTTTTAAAGGTTCTTTTGTTAGTATATTTACCCTGTGAAATAAGAAATATCGAATGTTTAATGAAGAAGTTTCGATATAAAAATCTCAATTTTTGCTATTTATGAAAAAAACACAAACTAAGATTTTATTAGTTGACGACGAACCAGATATCTTAGAAATCGTTGGCTATAACCTTGCTCAGGAAGGCTACCAGATTGTTACAGCTTCTAACGGAAAAGATGCTATAGCAAAAGCACAGAAAGAGCTGCCAGAATTAATCATTATGGACGTGATGATGGCAGAAATGGACGGAATGGAGGCTTGCGAGCATATTAGAAAAATTCCAGAATTAAATAATGTTATCATAACATTCCTTACAGCAAGAAGTGAAGATTATTCTCAAGTAGCTGGTTTTGACGCTGGTGCAGACGACTACATTACAAAGCCAATTAAACCGAAATTGTTGGTCTCAAAAGTAAAGGCTTTGTTAAGAAGGTTAAAAGAACAAGAAGTTGTTACAGATACTTTAAACGTAGGCGGAATCGAGATTAACCGTGAGGAATACAAAATCATAAAAGGTAATGTAGAAATTGCTTTACCAAGAAAAGAATTCGAATTATTTTATCTATTAGCTTCAAAACCAGGTAAAGTTTTTAAAAGAGACGAAATCTTGGATAAAGTTTGGGGTAATGAAGTTGTGGTTGGAGGAAGAACAATCGACGTTCACATCAGAAAACTTCGTGAGAAAATTGGCGAAGACCTTTTCAAAACAATAAAAGGAGTAGGTTATAAATTTGAAGTTTAATAACTCCCTATAAAATTGAACCATATAAGTGATATAAGTTCATTTAATTATGGTTTGCTTTCAAAATAAAAAGCTCATTTTTGTCAAAGTTTTAACTTTGATAAAGATGGGCTTTTCAAAGTTATTATTTGTTCCTAAAAAGAGTTAGTTTTGAATGAACTTATATCACTTATATGGTGAGAAAAAGTTTTAATGGTTTATTATTTTAAATATTTCAATGAAAATCAATTTTAAAAAAACATACAAATTTGCTATTAAATCGGCATTGTATATCAGTCTATTTGCAACAGCATTTGTGCTCATGCTCATGTCTTTGTTCTACAAAAACCAATTAAAACATCAAGTAGCATTTGGAATAATTTTCATTATTGTCATATATATATTCTCTTTCTTGGTTTTACAATACCGTGTAGAACGTTTTATTTATAGAAGAGTAAAGAAAATTTACGATGAGGTTTCGTTATTAGAATCGACAACACTTATCAATCAACCGATTAATACGGATATGGAAACACTTTCGCGTGAAGTGAAAAAGTTTGCGACCGATAAAAAACTCGAAATCGAAATGCTCGAAATTCGAGAACAATATAGAAGAGAGTTTTTAGGAAACGTTTCGCACGAATTAAAAACGCCTTTATTTACCGTTCAAGGTTACGTTTCTACTTTGCTAGATGGCGCAATGGATGATAAAAATATTAGAAAAAAATATTTAAAACGTGCCGAAAAAGGAGTAGAGCGTCTTATATATATCGTAGAAGATTTGGATATGATTACCAAATTAGAATCAGGCGATTTAGATTTGAATATGACTGATTTTGATGTTGTTGAATTAATTCAGAATGTTTTTGAACTGCTGGAAATGAAGGCAGACAAAAAGAAAATCAAGTTAGCTTTTGAAAGCAAAAATGTTCAGTCGGTTATCATTAGAGGAGATCAAGATAGAATTCAGCAAGTGCTGGAAAATCTAATTGTAAACTCTATCAAATACGGAAAAGAAGGTGGTTTGACAGAAGTTGGTGTTGTCAACTTAACGAAGAAAAAAGTCTTAATTCGTATTAGTGATAATGGAGAAGGGGTTGAAAAACAAAACATTCCGAGACTTTTTGAGCGTTTTTATAGAGTAGATAAAAGCGGAACAAGATCTGAAGGCGGTTCTGGTTTAGGATTGGCAATTGTGAAGCATATTATTGAAGCTCATAAAGAGAAAGTTTACGTAGAAAGTGAGTTCGGAATTGGTTCTGAGTTCTCTTTTACACTTGAAAAAGCAAATAAATTGGCAAAAGCTGAGGTTAAATAAATGTAAGCTCGAATGAGTTAAAAGCCCTGAAACAGGGGGGTTTAACAATAAATCAACATACGGATTTTCGCCGTAACATTAAATTTTTATTATAGTAACATCTGGTTAATGATTTCTTAACATAGGTGCTCCATCTTTGCATCCTGAAATTAAGGGAATTATAGAACTAATGATAAAAAGAAAACTATTAGCGGTTTTATTACTGTTAACTTGCGCTGCCAATGCGCAAGAAACAAATAAGCAAGAGCTGAATAAACAGGATGTAAAAAACGAGGTAATGCGTATTTTAGATTCTATAAACAAAGCAAAGCTTCCGGATACCAAATCTGGAGGAGGTGTTGAAGAACATTGGTACGACAGAATCTCTTTGAGAGGTTATGCTCAAATCAGATACAACGGTTTGCTTTCTACAAATGATAAAGTTTCCTGCGAACAATGTGATAGATCTTGGGGAACAACTTCTACAGATCCAGATGCAAAAGCAAACAACGGACTTTTTATTCGTCGTGCTCGTTTAGTGTTTTCTGGGCAAGTTCACCCAAATGTATTTTTCTATTTTCAGCCAGATTTCGCGAGTTCGCCGTCAAGCGGAGTGAATAACTTCGTGCAGATTCGTGACTTGTATTTTGATCTTTCTTTCGATAAGAAAAAAGAATATCGCGTGCGTGTCGGACAAAGTAAAATTCCGTACGGATTTGAAAATATGCAGTCAAGTTCACAACGTTTAACTTTAGACCGTGCCGATGCAATTAACTCTTCAATTTTAAATGAGCGTGATTTAGGAATCTTCTTTTACTGGGCTCCAGCCGAAATTAGACAGCGTTTTGAAATGTTAGTGAAAGACGGTTACAAAGGCTCTGGAGATTTTGGGGTTTTTGCTTTAGGAGTTTACAACGGTCAGATTGCAAATAAGTTAGATGCAAATAGAGATTTAAATGTCGTGGCCAGAGTAACGTACCCTTTTGTTATTGGAAGCCAAATTATAGAACCTGGAATTCAAGCTTACACTGGTAAGTGGGCATTTACAGGAGAAGTTTCTCCAGGAGTTACTGTCAACGATCCACAATATGTAAAAGATCAGAGAGTTGGTGCGACTTTCGTTTTATATCCAAGACCATTCGGAATCCAAACGGAATACAACATTGGAACTGGACCTCGATACAATACACTTACCAATACAATCGACCAAACCGATTTGAACGGAGGTTATGTTTTGTTAAACTATAAATGGGATATCAAAAAACAGCACATTTATCCTTTCGCTAAATTCCAATATTATGATGGAGGGAAAAAATATGAGAAAGATGCTAGAAGCTATGTAGTTAGAGATTTCGAATTTGGTATTGAATGGCAGCCAATCAAAGCATTTGAATTTACAGCTGAATACGTAGTAGCCGACAGAACTTTTGAAGATAGCGTATTGCCAATAAACAGACAGCAAGGTAATGTACTTAGAATGCAAGTGCAGTTTAACTTCTAAAAATCAGGACGCGGATAAAACGGATTTTATCTATTATCTTTTCCTATAAAAAAACCTCCAGTTAAAGCTGGA
Source organism: Flavobacterium sp. HJSW_4 (assembly GCF_042436695.1). Taxonomy (NCBI): domain Bacteria; kingdom Pseudomonadati; phylum Bacteroidota; class Flavobacteriia; order Flavobacteriales; family Flavobacteriaceae; genus Flavobacterium; species Flavobacterium sp. HJSW_4. Next base: position 14,245 of record NZ_JBHNPP010000007.1, on the reverse strand, counting down.
GGTTTTTCATTTTTTATATAGGGGGATCAGTGTTTATCTGTGTTTTTTGCGAAAGCAAATCCATTTCATCCGTGTTCAATTATGCAGTTTTGTCTTCAAAAACTTTAAATAAAGAATCCCAGTCGATAGTATTTTCAAATTGAGATAATCCTTTAAATGATTTTACTTTTGATAAATCTTCAATGCTAAAGTCGTCTTGCATTGCATAAGGCACAAGATTTTCTTCCTGAAGTTTTATCGCCAAATATTCTTGTTCATACTGACCTGGAGTCGGAATAAAAAAGGCTTTTTTACCCAATTTTGCTAAATCCATTACAGTCGTATAGCCAGAACGGCACAACACAAATTCACTTTCGTTAAAAGTTTGTTCCAACTGTTTAGAATTCATGAAATTATAATAGGTAACATTTCCAGCCTGCCATTTTTCTTGAGATTTTTCTACAATTCCTTGTACAAAAACTACTTTTCCAGGATATTTTGCTGCTTCTTTCTGCAGTTTTTCATCCAAGAAAGTACGTTGCGGTTCAGGTCCAGATAATATAATCATCAAATCATATATTTTCGGAGTGTCCTTTTTCTTCATGCGACTCAACGGACCGATATACTTTAAGTTTAGTTCATTCGATTTTAAATGACCTAAATCTCCCGTCAAGTTTGTTTTTTCATTTGAATCAGGAACCCAGCATTCATTGTATTTTTTAATGAAATACTGATGACATTTACTCGTAAACCAAGTTGTGTTTCCTGTCATTACGTTCAATTGGTGCGTAATAAAAACAGAAGGCACTTTCCTGCTGAAAACTCCCAATCTATTGTCTGAGATTATACCATCAATGCCATGTTTTTTAATCCAATGATTGATCATTTTTTTCTCATCCAAAACGGCAGTAATCATTTTAGGAAGATTTTTAATCAGCTTCCATTTAAAGTTTTTACCATTCTTTGCATATTCAATATGGTAAGAAGGCAACTCTAAAGTTTGTATATAAGGAAATTCTTTTCGCAATAAAGCCAAAGCAACTCCATCAGAAGCAATAATCGGAATATAATTATTCTCTTGAAGCGCCTTGATAATAGGAATGCATCTAGTTGCATGCCCAAGTCCCCAATTTAATGGTGCAATTAAAATAGTTTTGTTAGCAGAATAATCAATGCTCATTTTTAACACGTTTTAAAAACGAAGATAGAGAAATATGTTTTTTATGCTATTTCGAGGGCATTACTAAATTATTAACTCTATATTTAAAGAATTGCTAGGAAATTCGAGGGGTGTTTCGAAAATAGTTTCGTTTTACTAAATAAGATTACCTCTATGTTAAGCGATTTTTGATTTTTATACAAAACAATTTGTAGGTTTAATTGGGATAATAAAAAAAACCGAACAAAAGTTCGGTTAATTTATTGATCTCAGTATCTTAGAAACTCAGCATCTTAGTAGCTTAGAATCTCAGAACCTTAATCCTGAATATACGTTTTATTACCATTTTTATTAATATAGTACTTACCGCCTCTTGGTCCAGTATATACTTTTTTACCATTGTATTCTCCAGTAACTTTGTCTGGTACAGAAGGTGCTTTTTCGTTAGTTTCTTTTAAAGTTTTAGTAGCCGATTTTTTTGCAGAAGTGGCATCTTTCTTAGCAGCGTCAGCTTTTGCAGTCGATTTTTTAGCATCGGCTTTAGCTTTATCAGCAGAGCTTTTCGCTTTGTCGGCTGTACTTTTTGCTTTGTCAGATTCTACAGTAGCTTTTTTTGCATCAGCTTTAGCTTTAGCAGCTTCTTTGTCGGCAGTCTTTTTTGCAGCGTCAGCAGATTCTTTCTTTGCTTTAGACGAAGCAGCCTTTGCGTCATCTGCTGCTTTTTTAGATTTTGTGGCTTCTTTTTTGGCATCAGCCGAAGCTTTGTCTGCAGTAGTTTTGGCTTTTTTTGCAGAAGCTTCTGTTTTACTTTTCGTAGTTTTTGCAGTTGTTTCTTGTGCGTAAAAATTAGAAGAGAAAACAACCATCAAACAGAACAATACTAATTTTTTCATAGGGTTAAATATTTAAATTTCAATTAAAATTAAACAATTTATTGTCACCTTTTTCGCAACCCATTAAAAATATGCACGAAGCTGAACGTTTCCTGTATGAATGGTAGATCCTGTCTCGCTTTTACGTCCTTGGTAATTTAAATTAACATCCAAAAAAGACGTAAGGTTCTTCTGCAGAAGCACTTTCCAAACCAGATTTGATCCTGCTTGAAGTCCTTCCAACATCTGAAAACCTACCGATGAAAATTCATTTCCATTAAATTTATTCTGGTAAAAAGAAAATTCTCCATTTACGGTTACTTTCTTTTCGCCCGCATAAGAAAAAGAAGTTCCAAGTCTACTTTGGTCTAAAGTTTCAAAATTTCCAATTTGGTTTTTCTTATTTTGAAGCTCATAAAAGAAATCCAATTTGGTGTTTTTAGAAAATAAATAACTCACTTTTGGCGCCAATTGCCAACCTTGAATGTCATAATTTTTCTCAACAAAGTCTTTAGAAACCAAATCGGTTTTTATGGTTTTGGTAAACAAATTAAACAGCCAGCTTTTTTGGTATAAATGTGTGTATTGAATTTGATGCGAATAATTCTGTACGTTTTGCGACCCGATGGAAAGCAGACTTTTGCCTTTGTTTACCAAATAAGAATAGGTAACAGAATGTTTTTGCTTGCCTCGATTGTAAAATAAACTGTTTCTAAAACTCGAATTCAAACCTAAAATATTTTCCTCAGACGAATCAAACGGATTCAATTCTAGTTTCTCGCCTTCGCTTTTCACCTTTCGATCCATTATAAAAGAGGTCTGATTGTAAAAATATGAAAGGAGTTTTTTGAAGCCTTTTTCATTTTGCCATTGCAGCGGATTCAAAGTCAAAGATTGCGAAAACTTATTTTGGTTGGTTTTAATGTAAACCTGATTCGGCAAAAAGACTCTGACATATCGCGCCTGATCTTGGTAAACTGCAACTTCAAATTCTTCCAATTCCTGAATTCCGTTTCCGTTATAATCATTCCAAGTGTAAACTCCTTGTCCCGTCGGAACTTCAACATAGGTAAATTCTTGTTGCGCAATAGTTCCAGAACTGGTTTCGTAAGCAGTTCCAATCTGCATAAATTGATTGAAAAAACGATCGTTATATAGAATTCTCGAATTTAAAGAAGGTTCGTTTTGTCTCAATTTATCCGTAAAATCTAAATTTCGATAACTTGCATAAACGGCTAAATCTGTCTTTTTGGTTTGAATTAATTTTGACCTTAAATAATAGGTCTGCGAATTATTGACGTGCTGTAATAATCCGTTTTGCAAACTATCATTGCGCCTTTGCAGAAAACCAACTTCCACAAAAACTTTGGTGCTGTCGCCGCGTCCAGTAAATACACCATATTCTGTAAATCTTTGGCTTAAAGCCGAAAACTGATTAGTAACTTTATCCTTTTCTTGGTTATTTTCTAGTTGCATACTCCCGCCAACCCAGTTTTTGCCAAAATGATATTTGGTTCTGGTTTGGTTTCTAATGAATTTTGAAGTCGAAGCCGTCGCATCAGAATTCAAGAAACTTCCGCTGTTTTCAATTGTCCAATTTTTCAGTTTGAATAACGCATTTGTGGTATGTCGCACACCTGTATAGCTTTCGCTAAAATCTAATTTTTCAAATTGATAAGTGAATAAACCAATATTTGAGGTTTTATTTTTCGAAAACAAATCAAAATTTAAACCCGTTACCAAAAGGCTTTGATTGCCCAAAAGAGTTCCCGTTAAATTCCAATCGCGATTAAACTCAATATTATACAAACGTTCAACCGATTTAAAATCCTGTTGTACATATTGATAATTCGCGAAAGCGTCTAAACTCCAATCTCTAGAAAAAAGACGTTTTTTAAGATTGGTTTTAAAAGCAACTCCTTCATTATTAGAATCATTAATGTCAGAAAATAAGTTCTGGTCATTATTGCTGACAGCCAATTCAAAGTCAACCAATGTTTTTTCATTCGGATTATATTTTCCTAAAAATGTTGCCACTTGAAGTTTCATCGGCGCAACCAACTGAACAATAGGTTCGTAATTTCCTTGCAAAACACCATTTACAGGTTCTACATATTGATAAATACGCTCAACAGAATTATTATTTTGAATGATATAATTTCCACCATTTGCGCCAACTTGACTAAATCTTACATTGTACAAAACATCAGCCGAATTATTCGAATATTCGTAGGCTTCAACGGAATTGACGAGTATTTTTCTATACAAAATTTTATTCTCAGCGTAAGTATCTTCGTAGGCTGAAGGCGCTTTCATCAAATTCACATCATCGCCTGCCTGGCTTAAAATCTGAACTTGCTCTGGAGAAAGATTTTGTTGCAAAGGCTGATTTTTCATATCATTTTCAGAATACAAATAACCGCCAAAACTCCAATTTTTATTCTCATGCGTTGCACCCGCGTAAGTAACCAATCGGTTATAATTTCGTTCAGAATATTGGTATTCGACATTAATACGCATTTCAGAAGTAATCGTAAAAAGCGATGTAAAAACAATTTCTCCTGCATTGTAGTCAATCACATAATCGTTGTTTTCGCCACGTTTTAGCAAAACACCATTTACGTAAACACGTTCTGAACCCGAAATCACGAGAACGTACAATTCGCCATTTTGGCCTTTCAATTTGTACGGACCTTGATTTCCTTCCTGACCTGTAAAAGTACTTTTAGCATATTGTCCTTTTACAAAAGCAACCGAAGCAAAAACATTGGTTTTACTTTCTTCTGTATCAAAATCAAAGTTTGCAGAAAGTCCCTGAACCTTTTTATTGAAGCCTAAAAATTGGGTTTTCCTATTTTCTAAAAAGACGTCGCCGGCGCGAATGTTCCAGTCATCGCTGAAAAGTTCAATAAAAATATTATCAAACTGATCGAGTTTCTGCGAATACCCGCCGTCTTGCAACGGAATATTATTATCCTGAAGCGAAGCTCTCAAACTTACTTTGTCTGAAAGTTTTCCTGTAATCTGTAAATCCAAATTAGAGTTTAAAACCGTACTCTGATTATTACCAACCGTAACGCCTCTAGTAATGCTTCCAGAAGTTTCAAGACCATCAAAAGGAGTTACTTTTTTTGCATTTGAAGTATTGTCTATTCTGTAGAGTTTATCTGTTCCGACATCGCCGCTAACAATTTGCTCCGATTTATAAAGGCTATATTCTTTGGTTAAGAAGTCAGGATAATTAAGATAATTAACGATTAAAGTATCTGAAGCCGATTGGAATTTTTCATTTAAAAGCAAATATCCTTTTTGAAAATCGACCTTATAAAAAGTCGAATCAATTGGCTCGTTTTTAGTGTTCAGAATTTGAAAAAATCCAGAGTTGATGGACATTTTTTCAAGGTGAATAGTATCTTTTGAAACAATTACTTTTTTGGTTTTGTACAGCGATTCGGTATCCTGAGCCTGAAGCGCAGAAAACCAGAAGAAAACCGTTAAAAACAGTAATTTTTTCAACATAAATACTTTAACTCTAAAAAGTCAAAAGTAGTATTTATAATCAAGAAATTGCGAGGCTTTTATTTATTGGAAAAGGAAGCACTTTTCGGCTTTTTAAATTGAAGAATAAAAAATAATTGCAGAAAAATTCTCATAATTAGCCAATCTTTTTTTTAGCTTTGTTTAGTGTTTAACTAACTTAAATTATGGATACTAGCAAAGAACTTTTATTCTTTTTTAGTGCTTTGGGAGCTTTCAACGGAATTATTCTCGGAGTTTATTTCTTCTTTTTTACGAAGAAAAAATATTTGACGAATTATTTTCTGGGCGCACTTTTGTTTGCGTTAAGCATCCGAATTGCAAAATCTGTATTTGTTTATTTCCATCCCGAACTTCCAAAAATGTATCTCCAATTCGGACTTACAGCTTGCTTTTTTATTGGACCTTGTTTGTATTATTTCGTAAAATCGGCCGTCGATGAAGTTCATATAATGCCAAAATCATGGAAATTTATCTTAGCATTTTGGGGAACTTTAATTGTAGCGATTGGCATTTTATATCCGTATGAAATCTATCCAAAACTTTGGAGAGGTTATTTAATAAGAATCATTTACTTCCAATGGTTTGTTTACATTGCATTTGCGGGTTATGAACTTCGTGCAGTTTTGAAAAAAATCTTGAATAGAAAAGAAAAAACTACGCCTTCTGAAATGTGGTTCGGAATGCTGTTTTTGGGTAATTTTCTTTTATTCCTATTTTATTTTTTGGCGATTTTGGGAGCTCCTGCGGCAACTTATATTAGCGGAGCAGTGGTTTTTTCATTCATTTTATACTTAGGAATTTCGATTCTTTTGTACCGAAAAAAAACAGATGATTTGTTTTTATTGAATGGAAAGATTTCAAATAAAAAAATAGATTCGGGAGAAGCGGCAATCTGGTTGGAAAAACTAGAGAATGTTATGTTTGAAAAGAGTCTGTATAAAAATCCAAACCTGACGCTTCAAGATTTGTCTCAGGAGATTAATATTTCGAGTCATCAATTGTCGCAGTTTTTGAATAATAATTTAGGAAAGAATTTTACCAGTTTTGTAAACGAATTTAGAATCAACGAAGCTTGTAAAATTATCACTTCTACCAATAAATTGACTTTAGAATCTATTGGCTACGATGTTGGTTTTAATTCTAAATCAACCTTTTTTGCGGCATTTAAAAAACACACAGGAACGACACCTCTTAGTTACCAAATTCAAGCTTTGCAGTCTTAAAGTAGAGTATGAATTTATAAATCAGTACTCCTGATTTCACTTTCTAAAACCTTATTGACAGATTTTCAGATGACTTTTGTTTCAAATAAAGTCAAACCGCTAATCTTAAAAGTTTATGAAATTTAGTATTGTAGTTGCCATTTCTATTTACTGTCTGATTTCTTCATCAATCGAAGTAAAGGCACAATCTGTAAAAAATAATCGAGATAAATCCTATGTTGAAGAGGATAAACTAATTGGAAAAATAACATGGTCTAATCAGGATTCGATAGCCAAGGAGAAAGATCAGAATCAGTTAAAAGTAGTTGTTAAATGCGAACCTTCATTAGTAAAATGTGGCACAAACGAAACGGTTGCCGAAGGAAAAGTTGCAATCAATAACATTGCAAAAAAAAATGAAAACGATATTACAGACAAGCCGGCATGTAAGGGCAACTAAATTCTGTTTTTTCATTTTAATAATCCTGCTAATTTTTTCTTCTTTTCAGTTGTGTATAAGTTATAAGAATTGCAACTGTAGATAAAAAAGGACCTATGACCAATCTAAAATCAGAATAAGAAATCTCTTTTAGGTCTTTGGTAAGCAACGGACTTAAAGATATACTGATGTATAATAAACCAAGGATAATAAAAACAAGTAAAAAGCTTTTCCTGCTCATTTTAAGTTATAATTAGTAGATGAAAAAATGTAATTCGTTGACAATTAATTTGTCTTGAAATACTTTTTTCAAAAAAATGAAGAGTAAATGTAAGCAAAAAATAAATTGGTTACAGAAAATTCTTTCGAAATAAAAAAGGCTTCACTAATATGTGAAGCCTTTTTCAATAATGTTTGAATTAGATAATTACCTTTTATGGAGCAATATTAGATTAATTCTTTAGTTACAATCTGCATGGTTTCGCGGCTAACTTGTTTCAATAAAACTTCTTTGTTAGCTTCAACAGTTTGCGCTGCCTCTTCTGTAAAGTGACGGATTGTATATAAGGTTACATTTTCGCTGTATTCTACTTTGAATTTTTTAGAAAGAATAGCGTTCAATTCTGGGAAATTTCCAAATTTATCTTCCACGCAAACAGAGAAACTAATTGCAGAGTTCTGAATTAAGTTTACTTTGATTTTAAATTCGTGGAATAATCCGAAAATCTCACTGATGTTTTCTTCCATAATGAAAGAGAAATCAATAGAAGAAAGCGAAATTAAAAGCTGTTCTCTTTTTACGATAAAACATGGATATTGTGGTTCTAAGTCAACACCTTTAGAAACGCAAGTTCCTTTTAATAAAGGATTCACAAATGATTTTACGTATAAAGGAATTTCTTTTTTCTGTAAAGGTTGTAATGTTTTTGGGTGAATAACCGTTGCGCCATAAAATGCCAATTCGATTGCTTCACGATATGAAATTTGGTTTAACAAACTCGCATTTTCAAAATAACGTGGATCCGCATTCATAACTCCAGGAACGTCTTTCCAGATTGTTACGCTTTCTGCATTTAAGCAGTAAGCGAAAATTCCAGCAGTATAATCAGAACCTTCACGGCCAAGAGTTGTTGTAAAGTTGTTTTCGTCAGCACCTAAGAAACCTTGCGTGATATTCAATTGTTTTCTAGGTACATTTTTACTGATGTTTTGCTGAGTCGTTTCCCAATCAACTTCTGCATCTCTGTAGTTTGCATTGGTTTTAATGAAGTTACGAACATCAAGCCATTGCGTTTGAATTCCCATGAAATTCATAAAATGACTTAAAATATTAGTCGAAATCAATTCACCAAAACTTACCACTTGGTCGTAAACGAAGTTGTAATTTGGAGATTTATTGTGCGCTAAGAAATATTCCAATTCAGCAAACTGTTCATTTACAGCTGTAAAAACTGCATGTTTCTCATCTTCAAATAAATCTAATAAGATTTGATTATGGTATTTTTTGATTTCCTGAACAGAAGAATTCAGTTCTGTCGATTTTTCAAAGTAATTCTTGATTACAACTTCAAGAGCATTTGTTGTTTTTCCCATAGCCGAAACTACAAGAATTACGTCTTCGTAACCTACTTTTTGCAAAACGTCGTATACGTTTTTAATTCCATCTGCATCTTTTACTGATGCTCCTCCAAATTTAAATACTCTCATTTTTTAATTTATAGATTTTTGATTTTAGATTTCAGATTGGGGCGAAATCTTAATTAATTTATTTTTTTTCTACCACTAATTCCACGAATTAATTTGTGTGAATTTGTGTAATTCGTGGCAAACTATTTTTTTACAATTTATCTAAGAATGCATTAACACCTGCTTCATCCATTTGAACTACTCTCCATTCATCAAGAACTTTTGCGCCCGAACTTTCGTAGAATTTTACTGCGGGTGTGTTCCAATCCAAAACATTCCATTCTACTCTTCTGACATTATCTCTTTTTCCTTGTTTCATGATTTCAGAATAAAGAGCAGAACCTAAACCAGTGCCGCGCATTTTTTCTTTTACAATCAAATCTTCAAGATGAATTGTTTTTCCTTTCCAGGTAGAATAGCGATAATAATATAACGCAATTCCAACAATTTCTTTTTGTTTTTCCTCGTTTTCAATCTCTGCGACAAAAACGTGAAATAATGGTTTTTCACCAAAACCGTCACGTATCAAATCTTCCTCTGTTATGACAACCGCATCAGGTTCTTTTTCGAATATTGCCAGCTCCTGAATAAGCCCTAACACCGATTTCATGTCTTCAGGATTTCCTTTTCTAATATTCATATATTCCTATTTTTAACTATTTAATATCTAAAAAAGCTTCGTTTTATGAGTCGCTTTTTGAAGATTATTAGCAAATATACAATAGTAACAAACTAACAAAATAATTTTTAAATCATTCTCACAAAATAGACGATATTTGTGACTTAAAAATAAAACTATAACGATTTAGCAATGGAAGAACGCAATAAAACACTGGGAGAGTTTATTATTGAGCACCAAAAAGCATTTCAGTATTCGTCGGGAGAACTTTCCCGAATTATTAACTCGATACGTTTGGCAGCAAAGGTTGTCAATCATAAAGTTAATCAAGCAGGTTTAGTAGACATTATTGGCGCCGCTGGCGAACAGAATGTTCAAGGAGAAGACCAGCAAAAATTAGATGTCTATGCAAACGAAGTATTTATCCAGACGTTAATAAACCGTGAGATTGTCTGTGGTATTGCTTCTGAAGAAAACGACGATTTTATTACAGTTCAGGGGAGCGACAACTGTCATAATAATAAGTACGTGATCTTAATGGATCCGCTTGACGGATCTTCAAACATTGATGTAAATGTTTCTGTGGGAACTATTTTTTCTGTTTTCAGAAGAATTACTCCAATAGGAACTCCGGTAACTAGCGAGGATTTTTTACAACCGGGAATCAATCAAGTTGCAGCAGGCTATGTAATTTATGGAACTTCAACAATGCTTGTCTATACTACTGGACATGGGGTGAATGGTTTTACACTAAATCCTGCGATCGGTACATTTTACCTTTCGCACCCAAACATGAAATTTCCAAAAAATGGAAATATTTACTCGGTAAACGAGGGGAATTATGTTCATTTTCCGCAGGGCGTAAAAAATTACATCAAATACTGCCAGCGTGAAGAAGAAGACAGACCATACACTTCGAGATACATCGGAAGTTTGGTAGCCGATTTTCATCGAAATATGATTAAAGGCGGAGTTTACATTTATCCGACAAGTTCAAAAGCACCAAAAGGAAAATTACGTTTGTTATACGAATGTAATCCAATGGCGTTTTTAGCAGAACAAGCGGGAGGAAAAGCAACAGATGGTTTTGGTCGAATTATGGAAATCCAGCCGACCGAACTTCATCAAAGAGTGCCTTTTTTCTGTGGAAGTTATAATATGGTAGAAAAAGCAGAGGAATTTATGGCTGAAGCTAATTAAAGTTTACAGTCGCAGTCTCAGTTTTTAGTCCAAACTTTAAAAAAGAAACCCGACAAGTTTTGAAAAACTTGTCGGGTTTATAATTTTAACGCGAGTTTTAATTTTTTTTTCGGCATCAAATAAACTGTAAACTGAGACCGAAAACTGAAAACTATTATTTGTGCATATGTTGCATTTCGTAAATAAAAGTATCGGCATCAACTTTTTTATCAACCAATGATAAAGCTTTTGCAATAATGTAATCTACGTTGCTTGGCGTAAATCCAAGTGCAACACTTATCTTTTTTAGAAGCACTTCTTGTTTGTCTTCTAGATGATGATCAACATGGACCATTCGAGTTAGGTCATACAGACGCTCTAAACGTTGAACATACGAATACGGCGGATTAATAGGATACTTTAAAGGATCGCTAAGAATTTCTTCGTACTCAGACTCTGTAATTTCTAAACGAGCAGCCAATTTGTCTAAGAAGTTTTTTTCTTCTGGATAAACAACTCCGTCAGCTAACGCTACACGAACGATAGCAGAGAAGTGTCCTTTGTTTCTTTGTTTGAATTCGCTATCAAATAATTCTGAAAATGACATAATTATAGTATTTGTGTTAAACAAAGATATATTTTATTTTAATTTAACAATTTTAAAGTTCTCATAAATTTAACTTCTTGACTTGTTGTTTTAAGAAATGACATCACTTATTCTTCAAAATAAATCGTAAGTTTACAACCCCTAATTATTTAATTGCAATATACCTATGTCACAATTTTGGATTTATTTTCAAATAGGATTAAAACACGTTTTAGATATCAATGCTTACGATCACGTTCTTTTTTTAATCGCCTTAACTGTTCCGTATTTATTTAAAGACTGGAAAAGAATTTTCTTGTTGGTTTCTCTTTTTACAATTGGCCATACTTTGGCTTTGATTTTGTCTGTTTACGGCATTATTGCCATAAAAGTGAATATTGTAGAATTCCTGATTCCGATTACAATTCTTGTAACCGCTCTTTATCATTTGTTTACAGCAGGAAAGACTTCAAAAAATGATGGCGTAAATCTGGTATTTTTCATAACTTTATTCTTTGGAATTATTCATGGACTAGGTTTTTCTAATTATTTCAAAACAATTTTAGGAGGTTCTGCAACCTCAAAATTGTTGCCTTTAGGAGAATTTGCCTTAGGAATTGAAGCTGCACAATTAGTAGTAGTTTTTGTTGTTCTGGTAATTTCATATATAGTGCAGACGGTTTTCCGTTTTTCAAAACGCGACTGGGCACTTGTAATGTCGGCTTTTATTATTGGAGTTGTAATTCCGATGATTATTGAAAGCCCAATTTGGAACAGATAAATTTAAATGGAAGTAAAAAAGCTGAATAAATACGATAAAGCATATCTGCGAATTGCAAAAGAGTGGAGCCTGCTTTCTTACTGTAAACGTAAACAAGTTGGTGCAATTATTGTAAAAGACAGAATGATCATTTCTGATGGTTACAACGGTACACCATCTGGTTTCGAAAATTGCTGTGAAGACGAAGACGGATTAACACGTTGGGATGTTTTGCACGCTGAAGCGAATGCCATCCTGAAAGTAGCCAGATCTACTCAGTCTTGTGAAGGCGCAACGTTGTATATCACGCTTTCGCCTTGTAAAGAATGCAGCAAATTAATACATCAGTCAGGAATAAAAAGAGTGGTGTATAAAGATGGATATCGTGATGATTCAGGAATTCAATTTTTAATAAAAGCAGGCATAGAAGTAGAACATATTCCTGTTTTAGAAGAGTAATGAAATTTAATCCAAAATATTTGCCAATAGTAATAGGAGCGACTTTTGCTCTTGGAACAATTGCGGGAAGCCTTATGAATGCTCCTGCAAGTGACCAGCTTTTGGCTAAAAATTACTCAAAAACCAAACTTAACAAACTCATTGATTTTATCAATACAGAATATGTTGATAGCGTCAATACCGATTCGATTGTAAATCTTACGGTCGATAATATTCTTTCCAAATTAGATCCGCATTCTGTTTATATTCCGCCAAGCGAACAGGCTGAGGTTGCCGAAAGTATGAAAGGTGATTTCGTCGGAATCGGAATCAATTTCTACATGTATAAAGATTCGGTTGCGATTATAAAACCAGTTGAAAATGGCCCTTCAGCAAAAGCTGGAATAAAATCTGGCGATCGAATTTTATTCGCAGGAAAAACTAAATTGTACGGTAGAAAACTGCCTTCTGATAGTTTGTTTTCTAAATTAAAAGGTCTCCAAGGTTCAGAAATAGAATTGACTGTTTTTAGAAAATCAGAACAAAAGAAACTGAAGTTTAAAGTAAAACGAGATGTTATTCCAATTAAGAGTGTTGATGCTTCTTTATTAGTTGGAGATAATGTAGGTTATATCAAAATAAATCGTTTTGCAGAAACTACTTTCAACGAATTCAAAACAGGTTTAACGAGATTAAAACAAAAAGGAATTCAATCGCTTGTAATCGACCTTCGTGATAATGGCGGTGGTTATATGGAAGAGGCAATTGCCATTGCCGATGAGTTTTTGAAAGATAAACAATTAATCGTTTTCACGAAAAGCAAAAACGGTTCTACAGAAAAAACATACGCGACAAAAGCAGGAAGTTTTGAAACTGGGAAAGTTTATGTCTTAATTAATGAAAACAGCGCTTCTGCGAGTGAAATCTTAGCGGGAGCAATTCAAGATAATGACCGTGGAACTATCGTTGGACGTCGTTCTTTCGGAAAAGGTCTAGTTCAAAGAGAAATGGATTTTAATGACGGATCTGCAGTAAGATTAACTGTAGCGCGTTATTATACTCCGACAGGAAGATCAATTCAAAAGCCTTATAAAAAAGGAAATGAAGCCTATTTTAAAGAATCCGAATCTAGAATTGCAACAGGAGAATTATACGCAAAAGACAGCATAAAAGTAGCTGATTCGTTAAAATTCAAAACACCAAAAGGTAAAATTGTTTATGGCGGTGGAGGAATCGTTCCTGATGTTTTTGTTCCGATGGAAGCAGAGCACGGAAATGAAAATGTTGGATATTTGCTGCAAACAGGTATTGTTGGTCATTTTGTTTTTGAAGAATTAGACAAAAATAGAAATGCTTTTGCAGGAGATAGTTTTGCTGCATTTTTAGCTAAAATGAAAACTTCAGACGCGTATTTCAAAAAATTCAAGAATTATATCTTGATGACAGGTTTGGATTTGAAATTGGATAAAACGAAAGCGCTTGTAAATCGTTATATCACAGCTGAATTTGCCCGACAGTTGTATGGAGAATTGTATTATTATGATGTAATCTTAAAAGAAGATGCGATGATAAAAACAATTCTGACTCCGAAGAAATAACTTCAATCTTTATATCATGAAAATAGAAACCGTTGTTAATGCAGAAATCGAACTTCTAACTGCCATTAAAAAATCGGATGTTTTGGCTTTGGATACCATCCTTCATGATGATCTATTGTTCAACATGCCCGACGGACAAACGATAACCAAAGAGTTTGATTTGCAAGTGTACCGTTCTGGGAGGATGA